>NZ_JBNAZM010000016.1:0-92091 GCF_051195215.1 Arhodomonas sp. AD133
GGCCCATACACCAAAGGAAAATCAATCGGTTACAGGCTCAGAAATGCCGCGAATCGCCTCAAACTGTGGAACTCGGGGGCGCCGCGCGTGGTCCGGTGTCCTGGTTAGCGGGTGACCCGGTGGCGCTTCCTGTAGGTTGAGGGTAATAGGCCCAGGTGGCTTCGGAACGCGCGGCTCATGGTGCCGGTCGTTCCGAAGCCGGTGGTTTCGGCGACACGGCTTATCGCCAGGTCGCTCGTTTTGAGCAGCTGGCGCGCCTTCGAGAGGCGGCACGCCACGAGGAACTGGTGTGGCGTTTGCTCGAAGGTGTTCTTGAACACGCGCGCGAAGTGGTACTTGCTCATGCAAGCCACCTCGGCCATGTCCGCCAGAGTGATGGGTTCTGCCAGCTGCGCCTCGACATAGTCCTGCACACGCTGCTTGGCGTCGGCTTTCAACTTCCCCCGGTCGTCGGGCAGCTCGCGCGGCAGCGAGCAGTAGCGGCGCAGCAGATGCGCCGCCAGCATGGAAGCGGCCATCGAGCCGTAACTCACGCTGGTGGGCGTGTGTTCCAGGAGCTCCTTTCTCAGCTCGTAGGCCAGGCTCGTCATCAGCGTATCGTTAACGCCCATGCGGTGGGGCAGTGAAAACGCGGGTGTGCGTCTTCCGGCGTATTCTTGGGCGGCCTCTTCGAGGGTTGCCGGGCAGAGATGTATGCGACAGATGGTCGCCGGTTCGCGTTGCGCAGTCTGCGCGTCGAGCCGCCAGCGGATGTGGTTCTCGTACGCGGGTGCAATGAACCACTCGTGCCGGCGTTTGCGATATGGCTCCCATGGGCGATTTTCGTAGCTGTACGTTCCACACTCTTCACCCGCACAGAACATGACGAGTTGATGGGCCCCGGTGGTAGGGCGCTCCATCGTCTGCACGTCCGTGGCCTGCGTGTGCCACAGCATCCGAAGACCGCGCCAGCCGCTACCGCGGCTATCGAGCGTGACGGTGCCCGAGATGTGGCGGGCATACTCGGCACTCGGGACGATCGTCCGTCCGGCAGCCATTACCGCAGGTGTTATGAGTGTTTGATTGGGAGATGGCACGGGCGAGTACACTTCGTCACTTGTGGAATGGCATATCGGTAGCACGGCCACTGAGACCTGACAATACGTTCGAAAAGGTGAGTACATCGGGCGCACAAGCGACGGATGGAGAGCTGCCGCCGGAGCGTTGGGTCGCGGGCGTTGTCGAAGCGAATGTCGTGATCCAGAGCGGTTGCCCGGCAACGCGCCGGGCAACCGCAGGTGAGAGACGCTATCGGACGCAGACTCCGTCAGCGTCCTTCTCCGGCGGCTTGGTGGCGATCAGGATGTCATCGATCGCGTACCACTCCTCGCGGCGTTCCTGGTCCGAGTACGCGTGGAAATGGTCGTTACCGCCAATGTGGACCACGTTCCATTTCACCTCGCCGGTACTGTCGTACCCGCGCCAGGGCATCTCGGTGTTCCGGAAGACGAGCTGGTCGTCGATCCACTGTTCCAGCACGCCGTCGAATACGCCGGGGCCGGAATTCATCTTCACGTGAAACTCGATCTTGTGCCATTTGTCACCCCATAGCTCGTCGTGGGAGACAATGCCTGATACCGGTTCCCCCGTGACCAGGTTGAACAGGCTGTCGACCTCGTTGTCTTCAACGCCGTCGCCGTTCAAGTCACGAATGTTGCTGTCGAAGTTCAGCGACGCACTACCATTGCCGAACCGCCGGGGCAGATTGATGGGCTTCGGATCCGTCATCAGGTAATGCTCGCTGGTCGGGTGACCGCGCAATGCCAGCTTGTTGCGGGCACCGTATGAATCCGCGTAGTAGTCCCACAACATGATCGGGCCGTTGGGGCCGTCACCGAACGCCTTGTAGATGTTGCCCTTGTCCTCGTCCCAGGCCGAGATGCGGAAGAGCTTGCTCATTCCGGTATCGCCCAACGGCGTCCAGTCGGGATCGAAGCGGATCCAGAAGCGGACGAAGAGCTCGTCGTGACCTTCCGGGAAGTACTTCGACAGCATGCTCTCCGAGGCCCAGTACCATTGGGGATCCTCGATGCTGTCGCGCCAGCTCACGTAGCTCTTGCCGGTGCCCGTGCGGGTCTTGTCGCTGTTGCGGGCGAGGATCTCGATGGTCTCATGCCGGTCGGAATGGCCCATCGATGGTGACCAGGTGGGATCCTGCCGGATGGAATACCAGCCTTCGGGCACGATGTGTGTGCCGGTCGTCTGCACCCGGTCCGTACTGTGCATGGCGCTGGTCCAGTCGGGCTGATCGTCGAAGTCTTCCTCGAACAGGACCTCGCTGGCGTCCCGGGCACCGCCGTCATCGGCGATCGTGGTGACGTTGAAGCTGGCGGATACGCCGCCGACCATCAGTACGGCCGTCACCGGTGGTTCCCCGCAATCCGCGGCGGTGGTACGCACGGTCACGCTGCTGCCGTTGCCGACGGTGCCGTCGGCCGACGTGAATGCCCCGCCGTCGATGGAATACTCGCCACCGACGATGCTGATTGGTGCGGCCGCGTCGATACCGGTCACGGTAATGGGCGCCGAGGCCACGAGCACGCCCGGCTGGACGTCCGCTACGTCCTGGAAATCGAAGGGCTCGGGCGTAGTGTCCGGCCCCGAGTCGCCGACGGTGAATGCCGCCTGTGCCGCCGCCTCGCCGTCCACCGAGACCCCGACCACGTTCCGGCCCTCGACGAATGCGCCCATATCCTGGGCACGGGCGGCTTTCACCGGGCCGCCTTCCATATCATAGGGCACCATGTACTCGCGGTGATAACGCTCGCCGTTGATGTGGAAGGTGACGCGGCCGATATCCGACGCCGGTGCATCGTAGAAGATGTAGTAGTCACCGCCCGGATCCAGTGTGGCCTGCGCCAGAGCGGTCGGATTCGAGCGGTCCGGCGACTGGGAAACCAGCAATCCGCCGTCGCTGGTGAAGCCGCATTGGCTGTAGGCGCCGAGAAGAAAAACACCGAGTATGGCACTGGTGTTGCGGGCGCGAACCAGGCTCGCCATAAGTTTATTCCCCTTCCATGTTGGATGTGTTTCTTGTTGGGAATTGTTCTGTCGAGCAATCCCGGTTCATTAATAGACACGGCCATGTTTGTCTTGTCAACACAGCCGAAAGGCATCGGTCGACAAGGGGTCATAACCTATTATTTTTTACGGGTAAAATTCGCAATAATATAGCCCGCAATCCCGTTTGCGTCCGCATGCTGTCAATCGACAATGGGAGGCATCCATCGCCCATCTTGTCCGAAGCCAGCGCCGAACCTGTGCGGACACGAGTCCGACGTCTGTGCGTGGGGTGGCTATCAGCGGCGGATTCAAACACCCATACGGGCGCTGGCGTGCAATGGGCCCGGAAAGGGTGTTGCCGGGCCTCAGTGGCCGTGTGCGCCGTTGTGATCGCCTGACGTGGCCTCGCCCCACGCCGGCCCCCCGCTACCTGCAGGCAGACGTAACCGAATTCGTTGACGAGTTGCTGGGCGTTTTCAACCCATTTTATCTCGGTTGAATCCGTTCTATCGTCCATGTTCCAGGTAACCATTGACATGTGCGCGTCTCCTCTCTGCGTTGGCTTTTCTCGAGAAGGACGATGTTAATTCATTGCGAAAACCATTTCGCCAACGCCCAGCAATGACGTGCGGCTGATCAGGAATGCAACGACGTTATGATTCAGGACACTAGAGGTTGATCCAGACGATCCCAGCGAGAATGGCTGCGCCGCCAACCATGAAGTTCAGGCTGATCGGCTCGCCCAGCAGTAACGCGCCGAAGGCGACTCCGAACAGGGGTGAGAGAAACGATAGGATCCCGAGGCGGGAGGCCAGATAGCGTCGGAGAAGGGCGAACCACAGCAGCAGAGCCGCGAACGAAACGATCAGGGTCTGAAAGCCCAGGCTCGCGATTGCCTCCGGTGTGGCCCGCGCGGCGCCGAGATCGCCAACGAGCCAGGTGATCGGTAGAAGCAGTGCCGCTGCGGTGAGCAGTTGATAGAACAGCGTCTGCAGTGCCGGTGCCTCGGACAGTCGGGTGGTGCGTACGGCGAGGGTAGTCGCCGCCCAGCTTATCCCCGCAAGGACGCCCAGGGCATCGCCAGCCACGATGTACAGGGCGTTGTCATCATCCGTCGAGTTGGGGGCGATGGCGATGACCATTCCGGCGAATGCCAGTGCCACGGCGATCCAGTGACGCGGCGCGAGCTGTTCGCCGGGAACCAGAAAGTGGAGGCCGAGGGCGGCGAACACCGGCGCCGTGTACAGGAATACCACCATGTGGGACGCGAGCGTGTAGTTGAGCCCCAGCGCTACGAATACGAACTCGAAGGTGAAGCCCAATCCCACAAGTGCCCCGGGGCCGAGCCGGGAGCGTTCGAATATTGCCTGGCCGCGGGAATGCGCGAGTGCCCATACGAGGATAGCGGCGATGGCTGAGCGTAGTGCAATCTGCACAAGGGGAGGTACGTCGCCGGCGACCGCCTTGATTGCCACTTGCTGAAGGCCCAGGGCAACGCAGAACAACGTCATCAACCCGGTGGCACGGCCGTCCAAGCCACGTCGACTTGCCGGCGTATTTGCGACATGCTGTGTGCTCATCCCCGGGTCTCCCATCAGCCAGGACCATTGCGGATGCGAAGCGAGGCTAGCACTGTGTTCACGGGGCGACGAACGATTTAATGGTTATGCAAGGCTCAGGAAAACTCATCTCATGCTTGGCCGG
The DNA here is from genome assembly GCF_051195215.1 of Arhodomonas sp. AD133. Taxonomy (NCBI): domain Bacteria; kingdom Pseudomonadati; phylum Pseudomonadota; class Gammaproteobacteria; order Chromatiales; family Ectothiorhodospiraceae; genus Arhodomonas; species Arhodomonas sp. AD133. The sequence continues at coordinate 4,747 of NZ_JBNAZM010000016.1, forward strand.
TTGCCTTTGAACGCGTTGCGTGCCTTCGTGGTCGCGGCACGCCATGAGAGCTTCAAGCTGGCCGCCGCCGAACTGCACGTGACGGCGGGGGCGGTGAGCCGGCAGGTAAAGCAGTTGGAATCGCAGCTTGGCGTCACGCTGTTCGAACGCCGCGCGCATGGTGTGCGCCTCAACGATGCCGGCCGGCGTCTGGCGGACAACGCGGGCGCCAGCCTGCAGCGGTTGGCGGATGCGTATTTCGAGGCGCAACGCACGCCCACGGCCGGGCTGTCGATTAGCGCGCCACCGTCATTCGTGCAGCACTGGCTCCTGCCGCGTCTGCCGGCGTTCGACGCCGGTAATGCCGAGGTCGCACTGGATGCCAGTCAGAGTTTTGCCCAGCCGGAATGGGGGGAGGCGCACGGGCGGTTGGCGATCCGCTATGGTCGAGGCCCGTGGCCGGGTGTGAACGACAGTCTGCTCTTGTCGGACCCCATGTTCCCGGTTTGCGCGCCGTCACTGCTGGAAAAGGGGCCGCCGCTGCGTGAACCTGGCGATCTCGTCGATTATCGGTTGCTCCACGTCGTGTGCGCTGAACCTGCGATTCCCACATGGCGGGAGTGGCTCGACCATGCCGGGGCACCCGAAGTTCCCGCGCCGGTCCAGCAGCAGTATTCGCTTTTCAGTCACGCGCTGGAGCAGGCCATTGCCGGGCACGGCGTGGCTCTGGTCGGACGTGTGGTGGCGGAAGACCGGATCCGAAGCGGCGTACTCATTCGCCCGTTCGGGAACCGGTACGTGTTCCCGTCCCCTTTTGGCTACAGCCTGATCACTCCGAGTTCGGGCAGCCCGCCGGCAGTGGCTGTTCGGTTCATCGACTGGCTGGAGCGCGAAGCGGCTGCGTTCGAGTCTGAAGAATCGGAACGTTACTAATTTTCTCAAAGCTATTGTCATGCGTCAGCCGGACTGTGCGCCGATGGCGCGAGGCGCGTGGTGTGGCCGGGCAACATACTAACCTTTTCGAAAGTATTGCCAGGTCTCAGCGTCACTGCGCGCCTTGCCTCCGAACCGCTCTGGCGCTCTGACACATGACAATACCTCTGAGAGGATTAGTAGTGGCTGGAGGCCCGTGCCGGAATGTCCTGTCCGACACCGTTGTACGAGAAATGCCACTGCACGGGACGCTCGGGCCGGTAGGTGCAGAAGGTGCCGGTGCGGATGCTGTTGCGCAGGTGCCTGCCCAGCGGGTAGTGCACCGTCTGAATCCTGCTGACCGCATGGCGGATGCGCCAGGTGACGGTGGTGCGCGCCCGTTCGCTGAGATTGCCGAGACGTCGTGTGCGGCCGCGCAGGCCGAGCGCGGCCGACAGAGCCTCCACCAATCGGTCCAGCTCTTCGCGGGCCTGCTCCGCACGCCCGATGTCCTGTTGGTGCTCGGCGTCCGCCAGCTCTTCCTGGAGCGCACGTATGCGGGAGCGGATTTCGTGGCGCGCCCGCTCGTCGAGTATGGCCGCGCCGGTATCCAGCTCGGCGCCGCGTCCGGCCAGATCCAGGCAATGGATGTCCTCGCCGGGGGATTGCAATAGACGCTGGATGTCGTGCACGCCCTTGAGGTCGGGCAGCAGGGCAGTGCGGCCGGCGAATGCCGCGGTCCAGCCGCCGCCGTGCCGTGCAAGCCGGGCTCGTTCGCATCGATCGCTGCCGGCACGGTCCGGCGACGTCGTGTTGGTTTCGCCGAGCAGGCGGAATCCTTCGTGAATGAGCGCCACGTCGTCTTCCTGGCGGAACGGATTCACTTCCAGTAGCCACTGGAGGGCCTCTCCCGGCGACGGCTCGCGGCCGAATGTAATGCGTTCTCTAAACGCCGCGTGGTAACTCTCCAGCGCGTCACGGGCTTCGGCCATTCGCCCGAGGAAGGCGTAGGCAATGGCCGTGAATGCGGGAACGTCGACGATGGGAGCGCCACTCGCGCGAGCGCCCACCTGCAGGGCCATTTCGAAATCGCGGGTCAGGAGATAGGGAAAGGCCGCGTAGGCATAGTAATAGTTCGGATGGTACGGATTCAGGCGCATGGCCCGCTCGGCCAGCTCCTTACCCGTCTCGGCGTGGCCGAGAAACACCTGGCACATGGAGAGCTGGATCAGGTTCTCGGCATCGTTGGGGCACAGCGCGAGCGCACGGTCCAGGTACCAGGCGGCTTGCTCGAAGCGGCGGTGATAGAGGTGAACGCGGCCCACGACGACATGGAGCATGGCGTCGGCGTCGTCCAGATCCAGCGCCTTGTGGGCATAGCCGTAGGCGAGTCGGCCGTTCTCACGGAATTGCCCCCAGAACTGGCAGCTCCACTCGTTGAAGTAGGACAGCGACAGTCCGGCGTACGCGCGTGGGTAATTCGGTTCCTGCGCCAGTGCCTGCCGGAAGCATTCCCGCGCGGCCGCGTCGGCGCTCGGTGACCCTTCGCGCAGAAGTGCGAGCCCACGCAGAACCTGCTCGTAGGCGGCCAGTGCTTCCGGCGACTTCCGGTACACGGCGGCAAGCAGCGACTGCTCGAGGCGGGCATTCAGCGTCGCGGCGACGCGGGCGACGAGCTCCTGGCGGATATCGAGCACGCTATCCGTCGGGGTTTCCAGCGCCTCGTTCCAAAGTTGCCTGCCGGTGGCGCTGTCCACCAGCACCGCGGTCACGCGCAGGCGATCGCCGGCACGGTCCGCGTGGCTTCTCAGCAAATGGCTCGCACCGAGCCGGGCGCCGACATCGGCATCGGGCAGTGGCGCCAGATCCGCTGACGATGCCCATGACACGACCTGCAGCTCCGGGAAGCGCGTGAGCGCCGCGCACACGTCCTCCAGCAGACCCTGGGCGATGAGGCTGTCGCGTTCGTCCAGCGTCGCCGCCTTGGGAGGCAAAACCGCGATGATCGGAGCATGGCTCGTCATCCGCCACGCCTTCCTGCCCGTTCCGCGTTCCGCCGCCTCACATCGTGAGGACCGGCCCCACGCCCTTCTCCATGAGACGCCACCAACGTTAGTGGCATACCGACGAGGAGGACGCGACTATGACGAAGTATAGACACGATTTGCCCCAGCTCCGAGGCGGCCTTTTCCTCACCGACGGCGGCATCGAGACCACGCTCATCTTCCACGACGGCCTGGAGCTGCCGGACTTCGCGGCATTCCACCGCCTGCGCGATAGCCACGGGCGCGCGGTCCTCGAAGCGTACTTCCGCCGGCACGCCGGTATCGCGCTGACGCAGGGGGCCGGCTTCATCCTGGAGAGTGCCACGTGGCGGGCGAGCGCGGATTGGGGGCAACGGCTCGGTTACACCGCGGCGCAGCTCGCCGAGGCCAATCGTGACGCCATCGCCTTGCTTGCGGCATTGCGCGGGGAGCTCGAGACCGAACGCACGCCAATGGTGATCAGCGGATGTCTCGGCCCACGCGGAGATGGCTATGACCCGGGCACGGCGATGAGCGCGGAGCAGGCCCGGGGGTACCACGCGAGTCAGATCGACACCTTCGCCACCACCGAGGCGGACATGGTCACCGCGATAACGATGACCAATGTCAACGAGGCCATCGGTGTCACCCGGGCGGCGATCGACGCCGGCATGCCGGTGGCGATCTCCTTCACGCTGGAGACCGACGGGCGTCTGCCCACCGGACAGCCGCTGAAGGAAGCCGTCGAGGCGGTGGATGCTGCCACCGGCGAGGGGCCGGCGTACTTCATGATCAATTGCGCGCACCCGACGCATTTCGCCGGCGTGCTCGACGGCGGTGACTGGACGCGACGGCTGCGCGGCATTCGCGCGAATGCCTCCAGGCTCAGCCACGAGGAGCTCGATGCGGCAGATGATCTGGATGACGGCGATCCCGAAGAGCTCGGCAGCCAGTACCGCGAGTTGCGCCAGCGTCTACCCTGGATCAACGTGGTCGGCGGGTGCTGCGGGACGGATCACCGGCATATCGAGCAGATCGGTTCGGCGTGCATGGCCGCCTGAGGGAAGTGCGGCGGGGCGATGGTATCGCCTCGCCGCCGTGGGCGTGCGGGATGTCGTCGTGACGCCGCCCACCTGTGATGCGCCCGGAACGGCCGGACTGTTCGATGCCCAGGACGCGGTGTCCGTATAGCACCGACCGCTTCGGCGCCCTGATGGAGCAGCCCGCCGAGACCGCGGCGGCTATCATGACACCGATACGCCAACGCCCTCGGGGGGTATCGGTGGGCGGACGGATTGGCGTGGCCACCGCTGTCGTTGTCGCACGACAGGGACGCAGACCGTCCGGTTCGGCTATTGGGGCTGCTGGTTGCCGCCAACGACACCGGGCATGGTGACGCCGGTGTTGCCGCGGTGCACCCACACTGGATAATGTCGGGCTCGACGTTGCCCGCCACGGGCACATGTTTCGCGACGCAGGGATGGCTCGCACCCGCCGTTACAGCCCGGCCTCCCGGCGTTGCCCACCACAATCCGGACAAGGAGCGTTGTCACCATGCGCACAATCGGTATTCCGTCCGTTCTGCTGTCCTGCGTCCTTGCCGTCGGGCACGCTCAGGCAATGGACAAGGAGCAGGCCCTCGAGATGATGAGGGGGCAGCTCGAGGATTCCTGCGCCACCGACCAGGTCTCCCAGTGCCTCGACGTCGATCCATCACAATGCCCACGGGCGGCGGAAGCCACCATCTCGGCATGCGGGGAACTACTCAGCACGAAGGGCCCCTCGGAGGCGTTCAGCGACTGCGTCAGCCGCAACATGCGGGAGGAACTTGGCGTATCCAAGGCTGAATTGAATGCCTGTCAGGCCAGCGCCGAGTCGAAGGAGCGTACCCCGCGCTCGCCGGAAGAGGCGCGCAAGGAGGCGATGGAGAAGGCCGACAAGGTTGCCGAACAGTTTGCCCGGATGGCGGAAGGTACCGAAGACGAGGTGACCTTACCCGTTTATCCGAACCATAAGATGACTGCCCACCACCGCGACATGAGCAATTTCAAGCCGAACGGCAAGCGTCTGGGCGATGCGGCGGTATCGATGGCCATGATGACGACCCCGGATTCGGTGGCTGACGTCGTGGCGTTCTATGAAGACCGGCTGGATGGCTTCGAACAACATCGGTCCTCCGAGGAGAACGTGACTTTCGTCAAGGGCGTGCCCGTAGAGACAGGTGGGCCGGATTTGGAGGAGCTGTACGTGCACGAGCACGTCAGCGTCTACCGCCTCTCCGGCGAAACGCGGATCGAGATCGGCTACCGGCCGGAATCGTAGCACCGGCATTCGCTTGCACCGGTGGCGTCGTTCGCCACCGGGTCGTGGAGTTCAGGCATGAGCACGGAACGCGCTGCCCAGCCCATGGACGTCTGGCTCCGAGCCTTCCTGGCCGTCGCCGACGCGCGTTCGGTCACTGACGGCGCGGAAGTGGTGGGGTTGTCCCAGCCGACGGTGAGCCAGTACGTCCGCCAGCTCGAGCAAAGCCTGGGCGTTGCCCTGTTCGAACGCCACGGACGAGGTGTGATCCTCACGGCGGCGGGCGCGCGGCTGCGCCAGCGTGTCGGTGCCGCCTACGGCGCCATCGATAGCGCGGTGGGCGAAGTCAGCCGCGGTGAGGGGGTGATCCGCGGCACCGTGCGCGTGGCGAGCGCCCACACGCTCAATGCCTACTTCCTGGCCCCCGTGCTGGGGGAGTTCTGCGAGCAGCGCCCGGAAGCGGGGTTTCAGGTACTCTGCCGTGGGTCCACGGAGATCGTCGAGCTCGTGGAGCGCGGCCGGGTGGACCTGGGGCTGGTCTACGATGCGGCCGTGGCCAGCGCCGATGTGGAATCGATGGCGTTGTTCGAGGAGCGCATGGCCCTGGTTCATCGCGAGGCTGATGCGTTTCCTTCGTCCGCCGGTGCGGAGGTGGACGAGCGCGTGCGGTTGCTTGCCTTCCCCGCCGGCTATGCCCTGCGGCGGTTGCTGGACCACCACTACAGTGACCGGCTGAATATCGTTGCCGAGGTGGAGACAATGGACGCCATGCTCCAGCTTGTTCGCGCCGGAGTCGGTGCCGCCGTCCTGCCCGATAGCCTGCCGCACACCATGGTCGAAGCACAGGGACTCGTTCGCAGCGAGCTGGCGGTGCCCGTGCCCCGGCGGCGGGTGGTCGTGATACGGCGTCGCAATACCGCGAGCACTCCCCTCACGCGTTTGGTCGAGGATCTCATCTGCACCCGGTCCGCCGGGCTCGCCGGTTGCCAATAGCTGGCATTGCGCCAGAGCCTACCTTCCAGCGGACTCGCCACCTACGCTGCCGGGTGGGCGATAACGTGGCGTTGGCTAAGCGGAGGGCGGTGATGACATCCGGGCGCGACAAGCAATATTTCCTGGAGCGCAGCGACCGGGAGATGAGCCACCATCTTCGCCAGCGCGACTACCATCCGTGCGAGGCGCTGGCGGTGACATGCCGGCTAATGGGCATGGAAGGGCACGAAGCCGGCCTGGCCGGACAGATCACCAGCCGGGCGGACGCGTCCGAGCGCTACTGGACGCTACGCTTCGGCCTGGGGTTCGACGAGGCGCAGCCGCAGGATTTCGTGCTCGTCGACGACGACCTGAACACCATGCAGGGAGAGGGCATGGCGAACCCCGCCACCCGCTTCCACCTGTGGGTCTATCGCGCCCGGCCGGATGTCGGTGCCATCATCCACACGCACCCACCCTACATCTCGGCGTTGTCCATGCTCGAAGAGCCCCTGGTCGTCGCGCACATGGACGCGACGCCGTTCTTCGAGGACTGCGCCTTTCTGCGGGAGTGGCCCGGGGTGCCCGTGGCGGATCGGGAGGGCGAGCTCATCGCGGGAGCGCTGGAAGGGCGGCGTTCCATTCTCCTCGCCCACCACGGGTTGCTGGTGGCAGGGCAAAGCATCCAGGAAGCGGCGTACCTGGCCGTCTACATGGAGCGCGCGGCGCGCATGCAGCTTCGTGCGGCATCGGCGGGCCCCGTGCGGCCAGTGCCTGCCGAACTGGCGCGTGAGGCCCATGACTATCTGCTCAAACCCGCCATCGTGAACGCCACCTTCGACTATTTCGCCCGCCAGGTGTGCCGGCACTATCCGGATTTCACGATATGACATGGGGCCCTGACCGCGCACCGGGGCGGCGCGAGAGCACCGATTCCCCCCTGTGTCAGGTTCGCCCGAATGTCTGGCGATAGGCCAGCGGCGTCAGGCCGGTCACGCGTTTGAATGCGCGAGTGAGGTTGGATTCGCTGCTGAATCCCAACTCGGCGCTGATCGTGGTTACGGGTTTGGTAGTGAGAATGAGGCGTTCGCTGACCTGGTTCAGCTTGACGCGGCGGGCGTAGTCCGCGGGCGTCAGCCCGGTCTCGTCGCTCACCCGCCGTGCCAGTGTGCGTGTGGACGTGCCAAGCGCGGCAGCGAGGCGTTGGACTGTCACCCGCTCCGCCGCGAGCCCTTCGACGACCGCGTGGAGCTGGCGCAGCAGTCCGTGGGGTTGCTCGATGATGCTCATGGCCCGGAAAGCGCTGTGTGGCTGTACCGGGCGGGGCAATACCATCAGGTTGATGAGGTCGTGAAAGACCGTCGGATTGACCCGTCGCTCGATGACCGTGCGCCCGATGGGCAGGTAGCCGTGTACGCCCGAGGCAGTGGCGGATTCAGCGTCAAATACGCAGTCCCGCTCGGTTCGCCAGTCCACCGTCGGATGGTCGCGGAGCATGGCGTCCGCCAGCCACCACGTGACGGTAGCGGTCCGTCCGTCCAGACGTCCGCTAGCGGCGAGCAGGCAGACGCCGGTGCAATAACTCCACAACGCACCACCACCGGTGCGAGAGGCCAGCGCCTCGATCAGTCCGGCATTTTCCGCCACCGTTTCGGCGACCTGCGATGCCGATTCCGCCCAGAACCCCGGTACCAGCACGGCGTCGGTGTCGGCGGCTTCCAGCGTGGACGAGATTTCCAATGGCACCGCGTGGGCACAGGTCACGGTGCCCGGCTCGAGTCCGACGTAGCGGGTTTCGAACAGTCGGGCGCCAACACGGCGATTGGTCGCGTGAAGCAGGTCGGCGAAGGCGAACAGCCCCGCGGGCATGCAGCCCGGATACAGGAGCAGGCCAATGCGCATCGGACTCGGCATGGCGGATATTGAACAAATATCGGCAGTGTTTGCCATCCTAGTCGCGCCCGGGCGCGGGCACAATTGGCGAGCCGGTCACGTGTCCGACTACAGGCGTTGACAGGTGCGCCTTCCCGGCAACGCATACGAACGCGCTGAGGCATGACCGGGTTAGTAGCTGTGCCACACCCAAGGTATCCGAATGAAAATCCGACAACTGCGCAATGCGACCATCATCGTGGAATTCGGGGGAAACCGGGTGCTGGTGGATCCAATGCTCGCGGGAAAGCAATCGCTGCCGCCGCTGCGCGTGACCGGTGAACGGCGCCGCAATCCACTGGTAGAACTGCCCGACCGTACGGACGCCGTTCTCGCGACGGTTACACACTGTCTGATAACGCATTGTCAGAAAGGGCATTTCGACCATCTCGATCGTGCCGCGAAGCGCTGGTTGAGGGAGACGGGAACGCCCGTGATCTGCACGCCTCACGATGCCTCGTACCTGGCGCAGCGGGGTTTGAACGTCCAGCCGCTGCCTCGCGGCCATGAACAACCGGTGCCCCTATGGGGGGGCACCATCCGAACGGTTCCCTGCACCCACGGCACGGGGCTGGTAGGGCGGCTGATGGAACACGGCGTGGGGTATCTGTTGGAGATGCCAGGGGAGCCGAGTCTCTACCTCAGCGGCGATACGATTCTCACGCCCGCGGTCCGTGGGTTCGTTGCCGCCCATCAGCCCGGGGTCTGCGTTGTCCCGGCCGGCGGCGCGCGTTTCGACGTCGGCCACGAGATCATCATGGGCATCGATGACGTCATCGAGCTGGCACGTCTGTCCACCGGGATCGTGATCGCGAACCACCTGGAGGCGCTGAGCCACTGCCCGGTGACCCGCGAGGGGCTCGCGGTCGCCGCGCAGGCGGCGGTCGTGGCCTCGCGCCTGTACATTCCCGACGATGGCGAAAGCCTCGACCTCGACGAGGAATCCCGCGCCCGCCTGGTGGACACGGCTCGCTGACGGATTCCGGCGATGGGTCAGCGATCCAGGGGGCGGGCGAAGCTCAGCTCGTGGCCGTCCGGGTCGCGCAGGTGAAAGTAACGCTCTCCCCAGGGGGCGTCGGTGGGGTCGGTCTCCGGTCCTAGCCCGGCGGCGACAGCGCGTTGGTGCATTCCGTCCACGTCCGAGACGTAGAGGATGGCGCGGCCCCACGGGCGCTCGGGGGGAGCGCCGTTCATCAGGTTCAGATACCCGGGGCCGACATGGAAGCTGGTGAACTCGCTGCGCTCGCCACCGTAACGCAGCCGAAAGCCCAATGCTTCATAAAAACGCACGGCGCGGGACATGTCGGCCGTGAAGAGTGTGATGGCGCTGATGGCTTCGAGATGGGGCAAATCGTCCATGGTGTCCTCCGCACTGCGCGTGGTTGGCGCCGCGTATCGTGCGAAATGTCGTCCCGGCGTTGAAGCCGCGCAATCGTGCGGCGGCTCAGCGGTCCGTGACGGCGAGCTTGGCGGCGAATGCCGCGAATGCGCCGGCGAAAACCCGCTGCGTCCAACGTGTCACCCGGGCGGAGTCGAGCACGTAGTCGCGGACCAGGGTTGCGGCCATGCCGTACGCCACGAAGATCGCGAACGTCAGTGCCATGAACACCGCGCTCAGCACGCCCATGCGTATGAGCTCGTCCGCCGCGGACGCGGGAATGAACTGCGGCAGAAAGGCAAGGAAGAATACCGACAGCTTCGGGTTGAGGATGTTGATGAGCGTGCCGCGGATCGCTACCGCGCCCAGTCGGCGATTGTCTGAGGCATCCGAGCCGCCGTTCGTCTCCAGTGTTTCCGGGGCGCCGAGCGACAGCGAGCCTGTCTCCCGCCACATGTTCCAGGCCATATAGAGCAGATAGGCCACACCGGCGACTTTGAGAATCTGGTAGGCCAGCGCGCTCGTGTGCAGAACGGCAGCCAGCCCCAGAACGCTGGCGAGCAGGTGGGGCACGATGCCCATGGTGCAGCCGAACGCCGCCGCAACACTGGCCCGGGAGCCGCGGAACAGGCCGTTGGATAGCGTGTAGATCACCCCCGTGCCCGGCACCAGAACGACCACCACGGCCGTGAGCAGGAAATCCATCCCGATCGTTTCCAAGAGGTAGCTCATGCGTTCGGACTCCCGTTTCCGGCGTTTCCTTGGGGGCGTATTGGCGGCGCAGGCCATGACCGTTTCGACCATCGCACCTACCAGGGTCTCTGTCGAGTGTGCGGACGCGGGGACGCGGTTGTGGCGGATGAGCCGCGTCGTGCCCAGGCAGGTAGCCTGCCCGCTGGTGCAGGGCAGGCGGGCGATGGCCGTTGCCCGAGTGGATACAGCGGTCAGCGCGCGATGTCGTCGTTACCCCCTGTGGCGGCGAGCGTTGCCACAGCCGCGGCGTCGAACATCGGCAGGTCGCCGGGGAGGGTGTACTTGAGCGCTGCGGCGGCGCAGCCCCAGGCGAGCGCCGTTGGGATCTCCGTTGTCGTCAGCCAGGCGTGCAGGAATCCGGCGGCGAACGCATCGCCGCGGCCGATGCGCCCGGCGGCCTGAGTGACGGGAATCGACGGTTGGTAAACAGTCCGGCCGTCAGTCGTGACGGCCATGGCGCCGTTGCCGCCGCGGGTGACCACCAGCACGGAACAACCGCATTGGCGGCGGAGGAGGGCGGGATCCTGTAGCGCGGGCCAGATACCCGCCAGGTCGCGCTCGGCGACGATGACTATGTCCGCGCGCTGCATCGCGGCCTCGTAGTGGGGCCGGGCGGTGGCCGCGTCCCACAGGCTGGCGCGATGGTTGACGTCAAAGCTGACACAGGCGCCGGCGTCGCGGGCAGTGGTCATGCCCTCCAGGGCGAGCGTGCGGGCGCCCGCGCCGATGCCGAGGGTGATGCCGGTGGTGTGGAGCAGCCGTGTCGTTGGTGCTTGCAGTGACTCGAGTGCGAGATCTCCGGGGGCCACCGTTGCCATGGCTGAGTGAGCGCGGTCGTAGACCACCCGGGCGCCGCGGGGGGCGGGGCCGTCCTCGTGAAAGTACAGCCCCATCCGGCCGCCGGGCTGTAGGGTGGTATGGTCGATGTCCACCCCGGCCCGGCGCAGCTCGCCGCGCGCCATCGCCCCCAGCGGGTTGTCCGGCAGTCGGGCCAGCAGTGCGGTGGGTGTACCCAACCGGGCGAGCCCGACGGCGACGTTGGCCTCCGCACCACCGACGTGAACGTCTAGTGCAGAGGCGGCCTCCAGCAGATCGTACCCGGGCGGGCTCAGCCGCAGCAGTGGTTCGCCCAGGGTGAAAGCGACCGGGGGCATGGTGTTCTCCTCTTCGCCTCGATGTGTTCTCGACGGACCGTTCGAGCCTGTCAGTGCCTAGGGCCCGGCACGCACCATGTGCCATGCGCATGTTCATCAAGTCCGCAACGCCCGCTACCGCTCCCGGCAACCGCGTTAGATGCCTTCGCGGCCCCGGTGGTGTGGCCGCGTCGTGGCGGTTCGCAACCCGATACTTGAGAACTTGCGACTTGCCGTCTTTCAGCGCGTCTAACCGGGTAGATCGGCTGCTCTTGGCAGCCGACATCGCCGCGGCCGGCGAGGCGGGGGCTGGCTACTCGTCGTCTTCTTCTTGCCGCTCTTCGTCTTCCTCCAGTCGCCGTCGGCGAGCACGAAGCGCTGACCGACGTGCCGGACGCAGAGGTGTCGGCTGCCGAGTGCAGCCGATCTACCCGATTTTCAGTTGCCGTAGGTCGGCGAGCGCGCAGCGCTGGCCGACATCCCGTCGCAGAGATGTCGGCTGCCGAGAGCGGCCGACTTACCTTCCAGCTCGCGCCGATACAGAGGTCGACTACTTCCGGTAGCCGACAGCTCGTTGACCGGGATTTGTCGGCCAGCGCTTCGCAACCCGGTACTTGAAACCTGCTTCTTGCTGCGATCAACGTGTCTCGCCGTGAGGGTGCTCGACGATCGGCCAGATGGGCCGGCGGAGCTTGCGGTAGTTCGTGGTGCGCGGGTCGCTCGGGTACGGGGCGCCGGCGTCCACGTAAAGAATCTCGTCGCTGATGGCGGCGAAGGCTTCGTAGAAATGATTGGTGGACTTGATCACCAGGATGTGCCGGTCGCGCGGATCGATACCGAGGTTACTGAAGAGATCCGGGGAGAAGGACTGGGAGCGCACGGTGTTCAGGATGACGTCGATGCCCTCGTCGAGGTTGACCCACACCGCGTCGCCGAGGGGCACGCGGCTGTCGCCGAAGCTCTGATGGGCGTCCGGCACCACGCGCTTGACGGTCACCCACGCATCGTAGGGGCAGCCGGCCTTCTCGTCGGTCTTGCCGCCGAAGCGCAGGCGGATATGGGCGCCTTCCCCGGCGGCACGACAGAGCTGTACGGCGACGGGATCCCAGATCGTGCCGACCGCGACATCGGTGGCGCCCCGGGCGGTGAGCTCGCGCAGAATCAGCGTCGCGTCGCCGGCAACGCCGCCGCCGGGGTTGTCCCACACGTCGGCGAGTACGACCGGGCGGTGGTCGCTCGCCAGGGCGCGGTCCACGGCCTCCTCCGGGGGCAGGTAGGGGGGGCGCGCGCGACCGCGGAAGGAGAACAGCTCCATGCCGAGCTCCCGCGCGAGGCGGTCGCCGTGTTCCCGGGCGCCGTCGGTGATCACGAGCACTCGGGTGCCCATGTCCGGGACGTCACCGGCCATGAAGCCGTGAATCAGCGATATCGACAGCACGGCCGGATCCTCGGCCTCGATGCGGCGTACACGCTCCAGGAACGAGCGCATGGGGTCGATGCTGGTGGGCAGGACCTCGATCATGCGGCAGTCGAAGGCCGAGCGTTCCGGGCGGATCTCGCCGCGCATGTGTTGGACAGCGAGCTCGACGAGCTCGTCGGCGCGCTCGACGAAGTCCGTGTGCGGAAACTCCTTGAAGGCGATAAGCAGATCGGCGTTGTCGAGGCGCTTCTGCGTGAGGTGGCTGTGCGGGTCGAACTCCGCAGCGACCGTTATCCCGGGACCGACGATCTCGCGAACGCGGGCGAGCAGATCCCCCTCGCAGTCATCGTAGCCGTCGGCGACCATCGCACCGTGCAGCCCCAGAATCACACCGTCCACCGGCATCGCCGCACGAAGCTGGCCGAGCACCTCGTCACGCAGCCCTTCGTAGGTGGCACGATTGACCAGTCCGCCGGGTTCCGCCCAGGCGGCCGTGCCTTCCACTAGCTCCCAGCCCAGCTCCGCGAAGCGCCGGCGGCAGGCGATGAACGGCGCGCTGCACAGTGTGGGCGTTTCCGGGTGCTCGCCGGGGGGGGCGTAGAGGCTCGCCTTGAACGAGCTCATGTCCGTGTAGACGGGCGAGAACGTGTTCGTTTCCGTGGCAATGGATGCGACGAAGGCCTTCATGAATGCTCCTGCCGGGCCTCCCGGACCCGGGGTCCGGGAGGCGGGGTTGCGTTACTGGAGGTAGTGATCGGCGTTGGCCGCCCGGGTCTTCTCGACGAAGAGCTGCAGCAGCTCGCGACCCTTGTCGTCGAGGTTCTTCTCCAGGTACCCGCGCACCGCCGGCTGCGCGACTTCGCGAAAGCGCTCGCGGGTTTCCGGCGAGAGGGCGTTCACCTCCATCTTCTCCGCAAGTCCGGCCAGGCCGCGGTCCTCGGACGCCTCGATGATGCGCGAGAGTCCGCGGGAGGCAGCGATGCCCGAGCGTGCGGCGGCCCGCAGCATGTTCTGCTGGGTCTCGGTGAGGCTCTCGTAGTACTCGCGGTTGATGAGCAGCGTGTAAGGCGAGAAGAGGTGGTTGGTGAGGGTGAGGTAGCTCTGCACCTCGTCGAACTTGGCGAATGACACCGTGGGGATCGGGTTCATCTGGCCGTCGATTGCCCCGGTCTGCAGCGCCGAGTACACCTCGCCCCAGGACAGCGGGTAGGCCTCGCCGCCGAGCGCCTGGATGAGCTTCTGGTGAGCGGGCAGCGTCATCGTGCGGATGCGGATGCCCTCGAAATCCTCCAGGGTCTCGATGGGGCGCACCGAATTGGTGATGGAAAAGAAGCCGCCGGTATCCGGGAAGCCGAGCACCTTCACGTCACCGAGCTCGCGCTCGATGTCGGCGGCCAGCGCCTTGCCGAACTCGCCGTCGAAGACCTCGTAGGTGGCGGAGATATCGTTGAAAGCGAAGGGCAGATTGAGCACGCCGATGCGCGGATAGTAACTCGTCAAAGCCCCCACCGAGGCGAGGGTGCCCTGGATGACGCCGTCGCGCACCATCTGGATGTGTTCCTTGGCGCTGCCGAGCTGGTTGTTGGGGAAGACTTCGACGGTCACCTCACCGTTGGTCGAGGCTTCCACCAGGTTGGCGAACACGCCGGTAAAGGCGTGCGCCGGGTTTTCGGTCATGTCGGTCTTGTTGTCGTGCGCGAAGCGCATGGCCTGCGCCGCGTGGCTCGCGAGCGGGGCGGCGAGGCCCACGGCGCCCACCAGGGCGGCGCTCACCAGGTGTTTGCAGAGACGTCGCATGGTTTCTCCTCCGTCTGTCGTCAGAATCCCAGCCAGCGCGGCACCCAGAGGGTGAAGGCCGGGGAGTAGGCGATCAGCAAGAGCAACAGCATCTCGCCGATCAGAAAGGGCATGAGCTCGTAGGCGATACGGCCGACGCGCTCGGCGGTCACCGACGAGAGCACGAACAGGCACGCGCCGATGGGTGGGGTCATGAGCGAGATATTGAGCGCGAGCACGAACACGATGCCCGCGTGCAGCGGATCCATGCCGATCTGCTGGGTGAGCGGCACCAGCACCGGCGCCAGAATGATGAGCATGGCGTTGATGTCCATCACCATCCCCACCACCAGCAGCAGGCCGATGATCAGCAGCAGCACCACGTCCGGGCTCTGGGAGAAGCCCATGACCGCGGTGGCGAGCGCCTGGGGGATGCGCTCGAAGCTCAGCCACCAGCCGAGGATCGCTGCCGCGCCGATGATCAGGTAGATCACCCCGGAGATCTGGGCGGTGCGCACCAGCATCGCGAACAGTGCCCGCAGCGACAGCGCACGGTAGACGAACGCGCCGATGACGATGGCGTACGCCACGGCGATCGCGGCGGCCTCGGTGGGCGTGGCGATGCCGAAGAGGATGGTGCCGAGGATGAGCACCGGCATGACCAGGGCCAGCAGCGAGCTGCGGAAAAGCCGCCCGAGCTCGCGCAGCGAGCGCCGGCGCTCGTGCTTGGGCAGGCCCTTCACCCGACCGCCGGCGGCGATGATCGCCATGCACACCGCGCAGATCAGAATGCCGGGCAGGACGCCGGTGGCGAACAGTCCGCCGATGGATACGCCCATGAGCGATCCGTAGAGCACCATCAGGCCCGAGGGCGGGATCGTCGGGCCGATGATGGAGCCCGCGGCGGTGACCGCGCAGGCATAGGGCCGCGCGTAGCCTTCCTTCACCATCGCGGGCACCAGGGTACGGCCGAACGCCGCGGCATCGGCGGTGGCGGCCCCGGTGATGCCGGCGAAGAACACGGATGCCACCATGTTGGTATGGGCCAGACCGCCGCGCAGGTGGCCGACCAGGCCCTGGGCGAAGGCGACGACCCGGCTGGTGATGCCGGTGTGGTTCATGATCTCGCCGGCGAGGATGAACAGCGGCATGGCCAGAAAGGGAAAGATGTTCAGGCCGTTGAAGACCTTGCCCGGGGCGAGCTCGGTGAAGCTGGAGCCGCCGACGGCATAGAGTCCGACCAGGCCGGCCACGCCCAGAGCCACGCCGATGGGTGCGCCGATGACGAGCAGCGCCAGCAGTACGATCGCGACGGTCATGCCTCGAGCTCCTCGACGGTTTGTGGGTCGTGAGGGTCACGATGGAAGTGAGCGATGAACGCGAGCAGCGTCTGCACGGCGGCGAGCCCGAAGGCGACGGGAATGGCCGCGTAGGGAATGGCCATGGGCATGCCGAACAACCCGGAGAACTGTTCCAGCCCGTCTGCCACGAAGCCCTGACCCGCGATCGCCAGGTAGGCAAAGAAGGCGAAGGTGGTGATTTCCGTGACGCGCGCGAACGCGATGCGCACCGGCCGTGGCATGGCGCCCACCACCAGCTCCAGGTGGATGTGCTGGCGGTTGACGGTGCAGCTCGGCACGGCCAGCAGAATCGCCCAGATCATGAAGTAGCGGGCCGCCTCCTCCACCCAGTTGATCTGCCAGTGCAGGAGATAGCGGTCGAGGACGCCCACCCAGACGTCGACGATCAATACCGCCATCAGCACGCCCACCGCCAGGCGGTTCGCCCGGTCGAGCCGGGATGCCAGCCACGAGGCGGCATCTTGCAGTCTGTGCATGGACTCCTCCCGAACCTGTCGTGAAGATAATTTTCACTTTAAGGGATGTTGTGCTAGCTTTTGGGCATCGTCAAGAGCGAATATGAAGAAAATCTTCTTTACCTGGCGAGCAGAGGAGTCAGACCCATGAGTATCAAGCGCTATGCGGGCCCGGTTACTGGTGTCGGCGGTCAGACGATGCCCTTCGCGCGTGCCACGGAGGCGGGCGGTTTTCTCTACGTATCGGGTCAGACCCCGATGCGCGACGGTGAAATCGTGCCCGGTGGCATCGAGGTGCAAACCCGGCAGACTTTCGCCAACCTTCAGGCCGTGCTCGACGAGGCCGGCTATACGCTGGACGATGTGGTCAAGGTCAACGCCTGGCTGGACGACCCGCGGGATTTCTCCGGCTTCAACCGGGTGTTCAAAGAGTACTTCGAGGGGCGGCCCCCGGCGCGCTCGACAGTGCAGTCGGCACTGATGGTCGACGGCAAGGTGGAGATCGATCTCATCGCCTATCGCGACCCGGCCTGACGCCGTCGGGTGTGGCGTCGCCCGCTGCAGGGAGGTTCAATTGTGGCCACCACCGGCACAGCCACGGAGACACAGGACATTGTCTCGCTCATGCGTGATCGTCTGTCGTCCATGAGCAAGTCCGAGCGCCGTATCGCCGAGGCGATCCTCGCGGACATGTCGTGGGCGGTGCAGTCGACCACCACCGAGCTTGCCGAGCGCACGGGCACGAGCACCCCCACCATCACCCGGTTCTGCCGGCGGCTCGGCTGCGAGGGACTGCGTGACTTCAAGCTGCGTCTTGCCCAGGCGACCGCCGTCGGCAGTCGTTACCTGGGGGCGCAACCCGACGCGACGCCAGCGCCGCTCAAGGCGGTGACTTCGGTGATCGGTGCCGCCCACGAGGCGCTGGAACGGCTCTCGGCCCAGGTCGACGAGGCAGCCCTCACGCAGGCGGCGGACTGGATCGCCACGGCCCGGCGGGTGGCCATATTCGGCGGCGGGGGCGGCTCCAGCATCGTCGCCCGGGAAGGCGAGAATCGCCTCTTCCGGTTGGGGCTGAACGTCAACGCCTGCAGCGATACCCAGCTCCAGCAGATGATTGCCGCCACGCTGGTAGCGGACGACGTCCTGCTCACCATCTCCACCTCCGGACGCTACCCGGAGAGTCTGCGCATGGTGGAGATCGCCCGTACCTACGGCGCGAAGACGGTGGCGATCACCCGCCCGGGCTCGCCACTGGCGCAGGCCGTGGACGTCGTTCTGGCGGTGGACATTCCCGAAACGGAGCTGGTCCTCAAGCCCACCGCCTCGCGCTATGCGCTGCTGGCGATGATGGACATCCTGGCCACGGAGCTCGCCGGCCGTTGCGGCGAGGCGGCGCTGGAGAACATGCGACGCATCAAATACCAGCTCGTCACGCATCGCGATGCGGACGACACGCAGCCGCTCGGTGACTGACGCACCGGGCTGGCGGGGAGACACGCAATGACCATCGATACCACCGAGATCCGGGCCGCCGTCGCGCGGGGCGAGAAGGGCCTGCCCGTCGAGGGCGCCGGCAAGGGCGCTTCGCTCATCCGTGACGAAGTGAGCCTGCCGGCCATGGTGCTGCGCGAGCGGGCGCTGGAACACAACATCCACTGGATGCAGCGCTTCGTGGACGATCGCGGTCTGGCGCTGGCCCCTCACGGCAAGACCACCATGACCCCGGCGCTTTTCCGCCGCCAGACCGCCGCCGGTGCGTGGGGCATCACGCTGGCCACAGCCGCCCAGTGCCGGGCTGCCTACGAGGCCGGCGTACGCCGGCTGCTGATGGCCAACGAGCTCGTCGGCGCCGGCAACATGGCCATTGTCTCGAGCCTGCTCGAGGATCCGGAGGTTACCTATCACTGCACCGTGGACTCGGCTGACAACGCCCGCGCGCTGGGTGAGTTCTTCGCCGCACGTGGCCAGTGCGTGGAGGTGCTCATCGAGCTCGGCGTGCCAGGCGGGCGGTGCGGCTGCCGTTCCCGCGCGGAGGTCATGGCGCTGGCCGAGGTGATCGCCGCGCAGCCCGGGATAGCCGTCGCCGGCATCGAGGGTTACGAGGGCGTAATCCACGGCGATGACATGGCCGACCGGGTACGCGCCTACGGCGACGAGCTGGTGGCCATCACCCGGGCGCTCGCCGACGCGGACCTGATCGCCGTCGAGCGGCCCGTGGTGACCGCCTCCGGCTCCGCCTGGTACGACGTGATCGCCGAGGCTTTCGGCGCAGCGGACGCACGCGAGCGTTTCCTGCCGCTGCTACGGCCGGGGTGTTACGTCGCCCACGATCACGGCCTCTACAAGCGGGCGCAGTCGGAGATCCTGGAGCGGCTCCACGGTGACCCGGAAGATGGCTTGCTGCCGGCCATGGAGGTCTGGGCCCATATCCAGTCCGTCCCGGAGCCCGGCCGGGCGGTAGCCGGGCTCGGCAAGCGCGATATCGCTTATGACGCGGACCTGCCCATGCCGCTGCGGCGTTACCGCCCGGGGATGGACGACGCGCCGCTGCCCGTGGCGGATTGGGCGGTGACCGGCATCATGGACCAGCACGCCTTTCTCCAGGTGCCGGTGGGGGAGGACGTGCGCGTGGGGGACATCGTCGCTTTCGGTAGCTCCCATCCGTGTCTCACCTTCGACAAGTGGCGGCACATCTGTCTGATGAACGACGCCTTCGAGGCTGTCGAAATTCTGACGACGCGCTTCTGATCCGTTTTTCTGGCGCGGTCGATTCGTTGCTTCGCGTACAGGCTGCGCCTGTGGCTGAGGGGGGATCCGGCGACCGTGTTCCCTCCATTGCAACGCGTAGGCCTCGTCCCAACTATGAGCGGTAGCGTCGTGCATTCCGCGGCGCTCGGGGGTGGGTTGGCGGGGTACGTGGGGGCGGGGGATGCTGTGAACCGTCCGTGTGCGCTCGACTGCCGCCATCCCTGGCGGCAGACGCTACCGCCCCCAGGTACCCCGCCAACCCCGGCTATCTGTGTGGGTCATCCGCGGCGGCGACGGGGACATTCAAGCAGAGGGAGCACGTTGCCATGTCGGATCCAGTATTCCTGATCACCGGCGCGTCCAGCGGCATCGGTGCGGAGACGGCTCGTCAGGCGAGTGCCGCTGGCTACCGTGTAGTGCTCGCCGCCCGCCGGCGAGAACGCCTGGACGCCCTGGTCGAAGAGCTTGGCGGTGCCGACCGGGCGCTGGCGGTGGCCTGCGACGTTAACGACGAGGGGCAGCAGAAGGCCATGGTCGAGGCGGCGCTCGCCACCTTCGGCCGGATCGACGTGGTCTTCGCCAACGCCGGCATGGGCGGTAGCCCCGGTGGTTTCAGCGGTGCTGACACCAGCGTTTGGCGGGATATGATCCTCACGAATGTCTACGGTATCGGCCTGACCCTGCGGCACACCATCGCGGCCCTGCGCGAGAGCCGCGGGCACCTGCTGATTACCGGATCGGCGGCCGGGCGCGTCACCATTCCCGGATCCATGTACAGCGCCACCAAGTGGGCGGTGAGTGCGATCGGTTACGGCGTGCGCGAGGAGCTGCGCGGCAGTGGCGTGCGAGTGACGCTGATCGAGCCCGGAGTCGTGGATACCGCGTTCTTTGACGAGCCGCCGGAGCACGGCCTGGTGCCAGCGGACATTGCCCGCGCTGTGCTCTACGCGGTCTCCCAGCCCCGGTACGTGGACGTCAACGAGGTACTGGTGCGGCCTACGCCGCCGGAGGACGACGACGCCGCCGCTGTCTAGTTGGCGCGCCGCCCGCCCCGGGCGGCGCACGCATCGACGTGGCGCTACAGTGTCATCGCCGCCAGCCAGCCGAAGGCCACCAGCGGGATGTTGTAGTGCAGGAAGGTGGGCACCACGGAATCCCAGATGTGGTCGTGCTGGCCGTCGGCGTTGAGCCCGGCGGTGGGGCCGAGGGTCGAGTCCGAGGCGGGGGAGCCGGCGTCGCCGAGCGCTGCCGCGGTACCCACCAGGGCCACCGTGGCCATGGGCGAGAACCCGAGGTTGATGGCCAGCGGTACGTACAGTGAGGCGATGATCGGGATCGTCGAGAACGACGAGCCGATGCCCATGGTGATGAACAGCCCCACCAGCAGCATGATCAACGCCGCCAGGCCGCGGTTGTCGCCGATGATCGCCACGGAGCTCTCCACCAGCGTTTCGATGGAACCGGTCTCCTGCATGACATTGGCGAAGCCGGAGGCGGTGATCATGATGAAGCCCACCAGCGCCATCATGCGCATGCCTTCGGTGAACACGTCGTCCTGCTCGCGCCAGTGGAAGACGCCGCTGACCGAGAGGATGGCGAAGCCGAGGATCCCGCCGAGCACCATCGAGTCCAGGGTGAGCTGAGTGACCAGCGCGGCCACGACGGCGACGGCGAGGGCGCCTAGCTGCCAAGGCGCCAGGTGGGTGCTGTCGGGGTCCATTGACTCGTGGTCACCGATGCCGTGCTCGGCGTACTCGCGATTACCCCGATAGCTGAAGAACACCGCCACCAGCAGGCCGAGAATCATCCCGGAAACCGGAATGAGCATAGCCAGGGGCACCATCCCGGGGGTGACGGTCAATCCCAGGGATTCGCCGGCCTCGTTGAGGTTGGCGAGCAGGATGTCGTTGAGGAAGATGGACCCAAAGCCCACCGGCAGGAGCATGTAGGTGGCGGTGATGCCGAAGGTGATGCCGCAGGCGGCGGCGCGCCGGTCCATGTGGAGGCTGTTCATGAGCTTGAGCAGCGGCGGCACCAGTACGGGAATGAAGGCGATGTGTACCGGAATGAGATTCTGCGAGCTCACCGCGGCGACGAGCAGTGCGCCGATCAGGCTGAAGTAGACGACGCGGCGCTTGCCAGTGCCGTCGTCGACGCCGAGCCTGCGTACGGCTTTCGCCGCGAGAAGCTCGGTGATGCTCGAGCGCGACAGCGCCACGGCGAATGCGCCGAGGGTGGCGTAGGACAGCGCCACGGTGGCGCCGTTGCCGAGTCCGGCCTGAAAGGCTTCCAGGACCGCGCCGACACTCATGCCGCTGTACAAGCCCCCGACCAGGGCGGCGACGATGAGCGCGAAGACGACGGAAACGCGGGCAAGACTCAACGCGACCATCACGAGGACGGCCAGGACGATTGCATTCATCTCTCCCCCTTTGAACGGGTTTCGTTATTGGCGATAGCAGGGCTTCCGGCCCCGCGGGTGCGAGCGCGGGGCCGAGTGAGCTCAGTAGCTCGGCAGCAGGCCGGCGGGCAGCAGTTCGTCCCAGGTGGACTCGTCGAGGAACTGCGTGGCGGCCTCGATGTCCGGGGCGAAGAAACGGTCGCGGTCGTAATAGGACACCCGCTCGCGCAGGCGCTGACGGGCGCCTTCCAGGCGCTCGGTGCTCTGCAGCCCCTCGCGGAAGTCGAGACCCTGGCAGGCGGCCAGCCACTCGATGGCGATGATGGAGCGGACGTTGCCGGCCATCTCCGCCAGCCGTTTCCCCGCCGCCGGCGCCATGGACACGTGGTCCTCCTGATTCGCCGAGGTGGGCAGGCTGTCGACGCTGTGCGGGTGGGCCAGCGCCTTGTTCTCGCTGGCGAGTGCCGCCGCGGTGACCTGGGCGATCATGAACCCGGAGTTCACGCCGCCGTTTTCCACGAGGAAAGCCGGCAACTGCGACATGTTGCGGTCCATCATCAGCGAGATCCGCCGCTCGGTGAGCGCGCCGATCTCGGCCAGCGCCAGGGCGAGGTTGTCGGCGGCCATGGCCACCGGCTCGGCGTGGAAGTTGCCGCCCGAGATCACCTCGCCCTCGGCGGCGAACACCAGCGGGTTGTCGGAGACTGCGTTGGCCTCCACCGCCAGCACCTCGGCGGCCTGGCGGAGCTGGGTCAGGCAGGCACCCATCACCTGGGGCTGGCAGCGCAGGGAGTAGGGGTCCTGGACCTTGTCGCAATTGGCGTGGGAGTCGCTGATGGCGCTGCGCTCACCGAGGAGGTGGCGATAGGCCGCGGCCGCGTCGATCTGGCCGCGTTGGCCGCGCACGGCATGGATGCGCTCGTCGAACGGCGCGCGGGAGCTCAGCGTCGCCTCCACGGACAGCGCGCCGCCCACCGTGGCCGCGGCGTAGAGGTCTTCCGCCTCGAACAGGCCTTTCAGGGCGTAGGCCGTGGAAACCTGGGTGCCGTTCAGCAGGGCCAGGCCTTCCTTGGGCGCGAGGGCGATGGGTTCGAGCCCGGCGATGGCGAGCGCCTCCTCCGCCGGCACCCATTCGCCGCGATAGCGGGCCCGGCCCTCGCCGAGGAGCACCACGCTCATGTGAGCCAGTGGTGCCAGGTCCCCGGAGGCGCCCACGGAGCCTTTCGCCGGAATCTCCGGGTAGACCTCGGCGTTGATCAGGGCGATCAGCGCATCGATGACCTCGCGGCGGATACCGGAGAATCCGCGGGCCAGGCTGTTGACCTTCAGCACCATGGTCAGGCGCACGAGGGCGTCGTCGATCGGCTCGCCCACGCCCGTTGCGTGAGAAAGCACAAGCGAGCGCTGGAGGCTTTCCAGCTGATCCCGGGGAATTCGGGTCTGGGCCAGCAGGCCGAAGCCCGTGTTGATTCCGTAAACGGTGCGATCCTCGGCGACGACGCGGTTGACGCAGTCGACGCCGGCGGCGATCGCTGCGTTGGCGTGGTCCGACAGCTCGACGGGCTCCGCAGCGGCGTACACGCGACGCATCTGCGCCAGTGTCATCTCGCCGGGTGTAAGCCTCAGGGTGGTCATGGTTCCCTCCAGGTGATCGGGAATGGCGGCCCGGGACGCGCCCTGGGACCGCCGTTGGCACTCGTGCTGCGTAGCCGGAGTACACCCCCGGTGGCAGTCACATGATGAGGTAAGCGACCGGAGTCGCCAGCAGGATCGAGAGCACCGTGCGCTCGAACCAGAGCACCACCAGCTCCCAGACCCGCACGGGGATTTCCGTGGCGAGAATGCACGGGATCGATGCCGAGAAGAACAGCACCGAGGACACCGACACCACCCCGGCCACGAAGCGTGTGGGCAGCGAGGCGTCCACGGCCACCAGCGCCGGCAGGAACATTTCGGCGATGCCCACCGAGGCCGCCTTGGCGGCGAGCATGGCGTCGGGGAGCTGAAGCGCGGCCGTCAGCGGGTAGAACAACAGCGCCACCCAGTCGAACACCGGGGTGAATTTCGCGAGCACGAGCCCGATGAGTCCCACCGAGAGAATGGTCGGCAGAATGCTCATCGCCATGAGCACGCCGTCGCGGAAGTTGGCGGCCACGCTCGCGGGTACGGACGGGGACCGGCCGCTGGCGGCGATGCCCTCGCGCCAGGCGGCGACAAGGAGGTTGCCGGTGTGCGGCTGCTCCGGCTCGCCGTCACCGCTGACGTAGCGCTCGGGTTTGCGGCTGATCGGCGGGATGCGCACGGTGATGGCCGTCACCAGGAAGGTGATGATCAGCGTGATCGCGAAGTAGGTGGTCCAGATGGCCATCAGGTCCAGCGTCTTCGCCACGATGACCATGAAGGTCGCCGACACCGTGGAAAACCCGGTGGCGATGATGGTCGCCTCCCGCGCAGTGTACTTGCTCTCCTTGTACACCCGGTTGGTGATCAGCAGCCCGATGGAGTAGCTGCCGACGAACGAGGCCACCGCGTCGATGGCGCTCCGTCCGGGCGTGCCCCAGATGGGCTTCATGATCGGGCGGAAGAGCACACCGATGCTTTCGAGCAGGCCGAAGTCCACCAGGAAGGCGAGGAAGATCGCGCCCACCGGTACCAGCACGCCGACGGCGATCACCAGCTTCTCGAACAGGAACGGCCCGAGGTCCTTCGCGAACAGCCACTGCGGCCCGACCTCGAAGACCAGCATCAGCGCCACGCCCAGGCCGAGAACCTTGAGCGCGGAGAATACGGCGTCCACAGGGCTGCGGTGCCAGGTGCCGCGTACGAACGGGTAGACGGCGCCGGCGGCGATGATCGCCAGCGCGTACCAGGGCATCAGCGCTGGCAGGCCGCCACGGATGCCGCTGACGATGTGATCCAGCGGGATAGTGGATTTCCCGCCGAAGGTCACCGGCACGAAGAATACGAACAGTCCCAGGGCGCTCAGCCCGCAGAACTTCAGAACGTGACTCCAGTGCGCCGCGGGAGTCGCCTCGCGCGGGGCCGGGTCCGTGAGGCCGTGATCGCTCTCGCTCATCTTCTCTCCCCTCCCCAGGTCGGATTATGGCCGCCAGCGCACGCCCCGGTCCCTGTGCCACCGGAACCGGGGCGGAGCGCCCGCCGCGTCACTCCAGCATCGGCAAGTCCAGCCCCTGCTCCCTGGCGCAGCGCTTGGCGATGTCATACCCGGCATCGGCGTGACGCATCACGCCGGTGCCCGGATCGTTGCGCAGCACGCGGCCCAGTCGGGCATGGGCGTCGTCGCTGCCGTCGCAGACGATGACGACCCCGGCGTGCTGCGAATAACCCATGCCCACACCGCCGCCGTGGTGAATCGACACCCAGGTGGCGCCGCCGGCGGTGTTGAGCAGGGCGTTGAGCAGTGGCCAGTCGGAGACGGCATCGGAGCCGTCCTGCATGCTCTCGGTTTCGCGGTTGGGGCTGGCGACCGAGCCGGAGTCCAGGTGGTCGCGGCCGATCACCACCGGCGCCTTGAGCTCGCCGTTGCGCACCATCTCGTTGAACGCTTGCCCGAGGCGCGCGCGGTCACGGAGGCCGACCCAGCAGATGCGCGCCGGCAGGCCCTGGAAACTGATGCGCTCGCGGGCCATGTCCAGCCAGTTGTGCAGATGCGGATCGTCGGGGATGAGCTCCTTGACCTTGGCGTCGGTCTTGTAGATGTCTTCCGGATCGCCCGAGAGCGCCGCCCAGCGGAACGGGCCGACGCCCTGGCAGAACAGCGGGCGAATATAGGCCGGCACGAACCCGGGGAAATCGAAGGCGTTGTCGACGCCTTTCTCCTGGGCCATCTGGCGGATGTTGTTGCCGTAGTCGAAGGTCGGAATGCCCTGGGCCTGGAAGTCGAGCATGGCCTGCACGTGCACGGCCATGGAGGCCTTGGCTGCATCCACCACGGCCTCGGGCTCGCGCTGACCGCGTTTGACGTACTCCTCCCAGGTCCAGCCGGCGGGCAGGTAGCCGTTCAGCGGGTCGTGGGCGCTGGTCTGGTCGGTGACCATGTCCGGGCGCACGCCGCGGCGCACGAGCTCGGGCAGGACCTCGGCGGCATTGGCGCACAGTCCGATGGATACGGCCTTGCCCTCGCTCGTGTACCGCTCGATGCGCGCCAGGGCATCGTCGAGATCGTCGGCCTGCTCGTCGAGGTAGCGAGTTCGCAGGCGGAAGTCCAGGCGCGACTGCTGGCATTCGATGGTGAGCGAACACGCCCCGGCCAGGCTCGCGGCCAGCGGCTGGGCGCCGCCCATGCCGCCGAGGCCGGCGGTGAGGATCCAGCGGCCGGCGAGCTTGCCGTCGTAGTGCTGACGGCCGGCCTCGACGAAGGTCTCGTAGGTGCCCTGGACGATGCCCTGGGAGCCGATGTAGATCCACGAGCCCGCAGTCATCTGGCCGTACATCATCAGGCCCTGGCGGTCGAGCTCGTTGAAGTGCTCCCAGTTCGCCCAGGCCGGCACCAGGTTGGAGTTGGCGATGAGCACGCGCGGGGCGTCCTTGTGGGTCTCGAACACGCCCACGGGCTTGCCCGACTGAATCAGCAGGGACTGGTTGTCCTCCAGCCGCTGCAGGGTCTCGACGATCTTGTCGTAGCACGCCCAGTCGCGGGCGGCGCGGCCGATGCCGCCATAGACGACCAGATCCTCCGGGCGTTCGGCGACGTCCGGATGGAGGTTGTTCATGAGCATGCGCAGTGGCGCCTCGGTCAACCAGCTCTTGCAGGAGCGCTCGGTGCCGGTGGGCGGGGCGATGCGGCGGCTCGGGTCGTGGCGGTTGGTCGGTTGGGACATGGCTCTCTCTCCGGTGCGGGTCACGGACCTCACGAGCGTTCACCCGTCGAGGGTGAGCAGGTGCACGAGGCGCGCCGCGACTCTGGCGGTACGGTTGTCGATGTCGTAGTCCGGGTTGAGCTCGGCGATGTCGGCGAGCAGTAGCTTGCCGCTATCGCGCACGCGCTCGATCAGGGGTTCGAGCAGGGCGAGGGACACGCCGCGGGCGGCAGGGGCGCTGACCCCGGGGGCCTCGGCGGCGGGCAGCACGTCGAGATCGATGGTGAGGTACACCCGCTCACAGGCGTCGATGAACGCCGTGAGCGCGTCGTCCACCTTCGCCAGGCCGGCGGCGGTGATCTCGCGGTCCTCGCGTACCAGCACGCCGAGAGTGTCGGCGCGTTGGAAGAGTGCGCGCGTATTGCTCGCGCGGCTCACGCCCAGGCAGGCGTAATGGAACGGCCAGCCACGCGCCAGGCAGTCCTCGGCGATCTGGGCGAAGGGGGTGCCGGAGGAGCGCACGTGTGCCGGGTCGCGCAGGTCGAAGTGCGCGTCCAGGTTGACGATGCCCACGCGCGGTGGCTGCGTGCCGGCCTCCAGGTGACGGGCGATACCCTGCCAGCTTCCGTATGCCACCTCGTGACCGCCGCCCATCACGATAGGCCTGTGGCCGGCGTCGAGGAGCCCGGTGACACGGCCGCCGAGTCGTGACTGGGCATTTTCCAGCGCGTCGTCCTCGCATCGGACATCGCCGGCGTCGAAGGCAGGGCCGTTGCGGTGCCAGGCGAGGCCGGCAAGGGCGCGGCGGATGGCACTCGGACCGCCGACGGCTCCCGTGCGTCCGTGGTTGCGGCGCACGCCGGCATCGCTGGTGAAGCCGATCAGCGCCGCGCCGGGGCCGGCCGCTTCGTCGACGGCGCGGATACGCTGGTGCCAGCGCTCGCTGTCCGGTTCCGGGTCCGTGCGGCCCTGCCAGAGGCTCATGTCGATGGGCTCAGGCATCGTGGGTGACCTCCCCGTTGATCACACGCTGGCGCAGCCGGCCGGGCTGCACCGCGTAGGCGAGCTCGGCGGGGCGTTCCACGTCCCACACGCACAGGTCGGCGGGCGCGCCTTCGGCGAGGCGGCCAAGCTCGGGGCGGCGCAGTGCCCGGGCGCCGTGGGCGGTCATGCCGGCGAGCGCCTCGCGCGGGGTGAGGCGGAAGAGCGTGCACGCAAGGTTCAGCATCAGTGTCGGCATGAACATCGGCGAGCTGCCAGGGTTCGCATCCGTGGCCAGGGCAATGGGGACACGGGCCTCGCGCAGGGCGCCGACGGGCGGTAGCTGCGTCTCGCGTAGCGTGTGGAAGGCGCCGGGCAGCAGCACGGCGACGCTGCCAGCCTCCTGCATGGCGGCCACGCCTTCGTCGTCCAGGTATTCGATGTGGTCGGCGGACAGTGCACCGTAGCGTGCCGCCATGGCGGTACCGCCCAGGTTGGAGAGCTGCTCGGCGTGGGCCTTGATGGGCAGCCCGTGGGCCCGGGCGGCCTGAAACACGCGCTCGCACTGGGCCACGCTGAAGGCGATGGATTCGCAGAAGACGTCCACCGCGTCGGCGAGGTCCTCGGCCACGGCGGCTGGGATCATCTCGTTGCAGACGAGATCGATGTAATCGTCGCTCGCCCCTTTGTATTCCGGCGGCAGGGCATGGGCCCCGAGGAGCGTGGTCACCACGCGCACCGGCAGGCGCTCGCCGAGTCGACGGGCAACGCGCAGCATCTTCAGCTCGTCGGCGACCGTGAGGCCGTAGCCGGACTTGATCTCCACGCAGGTCACGCCGTCGTCGATGAGCGCCTGCAGACGCGGTCGTGCCGCCTCGAGAAGGGCGTCTTCGCTGGCCTCCCGGGTCGCGCGCACGGTGGCGAGGATGCCGCCGCCGGCTTTGGCGATCTCCGCGTAGCTCGCCCCTTCCAGGCGCTGCTCGAATTCCCCCGCGCGGTTGCCGCCGAAGACGAGATGGGTGTGGCAATCCACCAGCCCCGGTGTCACCACACCGTGGCTGCCCGCCTCGCGGGCGCCGTCGATATCGGCACCGGTGAGCGCGTGCATGGGGCACAACCGTTCGACGCGGTCGCCCCGGGTGAGGACGGCCATCGGCTCCGGATGCTCGCGGAGACCATCGAAGACGGTCATGTCACGCCACAGCAGCGAGGTGTTCGCGGACATGGCGGCTCTCCTCCTGACACGAATTGTATATACAATTACAAAGGCCAAGCCCGGGTGTCAAGAATCCATCCCGTCATTGCCGGATTTGCCCGACAAAACGGGTTATTTTTTCAAAATCATACAGTTGTAATGACTTTCTTAGAAGTTTACGAGGCGGATGTACCGCCGTCTCCCAGGGAAATGGACGGTGAGGATGCTTTGAATGTATATACCGTGGTCCGGCTGCGAGCGTCGCGTATCCCCGCTAGCGCTGGCGTTCCGACATGCCGGAGCGAAGCTTGTAGCGGTCGCCGGGGTAGAGCAGGCGGGCGTAGCTGATGAGGTGGTCGTCCGACCATGTGCGGCGTGTCATGCGCAGGCACGGTTCGGCGGGGGAGATCTCCAGCCACTCGGCGGCCTCGGCGTCCGGCAGCACGGCTTCCACCACGTGCTCCATGTCCGAGATGGGGCAGGCGGCGCTCAGCACCTCGTTGGGGGTATGGCGGGAGAAATCGGTCTCCAGGTAGTCCGGCACCCAGCGCGGGTTCACATAGCGATCCTCGAGCTGGATGGGGATGTCGTTCTCGCGGTGAATCAGGACCGAGTGAAACACGTGGGTGCCCAGGCGCACGCCGAGGCGCACCGCGATGTCCTCGTCCGCGGCGATGGTCTCCCGGCGGAGCACGTCGTTGCGGTATTGGTGACCGCGGCTACGGACTTCGTCGGCGATGTTGTGGATTTCGAGCAGCGACGACTCTGCCTTGAGGTCGGTGACGAACGTGCCGAGCCCGGGCTGGCGTACCAGGTAACCCTCGTGAACGAGCTCGCGGATCGCCTTGTTGGCGGTCATGCGGCTGACGCCGAACTCGCGCGCGAGCTGCTCCTCCGGCGGGATCTGGTGGTGCGTCGGGTAGGCGCCCGAATGCACCTGCTGCAGCAGGAACTGCTTGATCTGCAGATAGCGGGGGCTGCGGCTCATTCGGGCTCCGGGTCGAGGTACTCGGCGTTGATGGCGGCCGCCGGCGTCCACGCCGGCATCCGCGGCGCAGAGCGTATCCCATCATGGCGGTCATGGCGAGGCATCGGCGAGTCGCCGCAATGGTGTGCGTCTGCGTTCAGCTTGCCCGGCTGCCGGCTTGCGGGTGCTCGTCGATGCGGCGCATGCGGTGAAACGCGAACGGTGCGAGCGCGAGGGTCAGCTTCGCTGTCATGAGCTCCGAGTCCGCCGACATGAGCTGGTCCCGGTGAGCGGTCTGGCGGATGCGCTCGGCGAACTCGTCGGCCTCGCGTTGCAGCATGTCCGCGGAATCCGCCCGCATGCGTCGGGAGAGGGTGATGAACTGCACCCCGGGCTCGCCGGCATTCTCTGCCGCCCAGCCGACGAAGTCCTGATTGATTCGCTTGAGAATGGGGGCCAGCGGCCCGGTCCAGCGCCAGGCCACCGGCGTGGTTATGAGCAACCGGTAGCGTTCGCTCACGTCGCGCTCGACGATGCCGAGTCTATCGAGATCGCGCATGTAGAGCTCGATACTCGCCTGGCTCAGGCCGGTCTCCCGGGCGATTTGCTGCGGCGTGAACCGGTCCATGAGAAACAGCAGGAAGTAGAACAGGGATGGGTACGCGGCGAGGTGGCGCTCCGCATCGTGCGACAGTGGCACGCTCGGACCGGCCGGGCGGTTGGAGGCTTCGATCAGTGTCTCCAGCGGCAGGTCGATGGCCGTGCAGATCGCTGCCAGGCGGCTGAGCTTGCAGTCCTGCTGCTGGAACAGTCGCTTCACGCTGGGCTCGGACATGCCCAGCCGCCGCGCGAGCTCCGCGTAGGTGATACCACGCGCCTTCAGCGCTGACCGCAAGGCGGCAAAAACCCCACTTCGTGTCACATCCGACATCGGCTGTTCCGGTTTCAATACGATTTGCCTGCGCAGAGTATCAATTTTCGATGCGCATCGAGATGTGTTTGCGAGTCAAGGATCGAAAATCTAGCTTCCTGCGGTGTCACCTCAGCAGGAGATCCGAGATGAAGAAGCTATTCGGTGCATTGCTCCCCGGCGTGCTCGCATTGAGTGTGAATGCGATGGCGGCGGATCCAGCCCCGCTCACCCACCTGTGGACGACGGAGGGATTCGCGGAGCCGGAATCGGTGGTGGTGGATGCGGCACGCGATCGCCTGATAGTCAGCAACATTGACGGCCATCCGGGCGAGGCTGACGGCGAGGGCTTCCTCTCGCTGCTCGACCCGGATGGTTCAGTGGTGAATCGCCAGTGGATAGGGGGCCTGGACGCGCCCAAGGGTATGGCGATACACGAGGGCAGACTCTACGTAAGCGACATCACGGCGCTGCACGAGATCGACCTGGAGCGAGGGCGGCTCGTTCGCTCGTTCGAGCCGGATGACGCGCGGTTTCTCAACGATGTCACGGTCACGGCCGATGGCGACGTGTACGTGACCGACATGATGGCGAACGCGGTGTACCGGTTACACGACGGCCGGCTCACGCGCTGGTCGGAGGACGACGGTCTGCATCATCCCAACGGCATCCTGGCACAGGACGGCCGGCTCATCGTCGGCAACTGGGGCACGGGCCTCGAGAGCGATTTCACCACCGCGACGCCGGGTTCACTGGTGCTGATGGATGCCGATGGGGCCGGGATCGAGCCCGTCCCCAATGGCGATGCGCTGGGCAATATCGACGGTGTCGCAGCGCTCGGTCACTACCTCGTGGTGAGCGACTGGGTGAAGGGTACGCTGACGTTCCTCCCGCAAGCGGGCGGGGCCGTGGAGACGCATGCGGTGGAACCGGGCGTGGCGGACATCGGTGCCGCGGGCGATCGCCTTTACGTCCCGCTGATGCGAACTGGCAGGGTTTCCGCTTACTCCGTCTCCGCCAGCCCGTAGGCTGGCGACGTTGCCATTTGGTGCCAGGGGGCGCAGGCCGCGGCGTGGCGACGCGTCCGCGTCGCGGCCTGCGCCTCGGCCCGGGGACGCTGCGGTGGCGAGCGGAGTTGACGCACGTCTTTCGTGGTCATATCGTGCATATACACGTCTTGATACGAATCGCATCATGGTGTCCAACGAGTTCGTGGCGGAGAATTGTGCCTGCTTCCATCTGCGTAGTGCCGCACGGGTGGTGACGCGGGCTTATGACCGCGCTCTGGCGCCTACCGGTCTTCGCATCACCCAGTTCACGCTGCTGGTCGCCGCGAGTATGGAGACGGGCGCCTCGCTGACGACACTCGCCGAGCACATGGCCATGGATCGCACGACCCTGTCCCGCAATCTGCGGCCGCTGGAGAAACGGGGGTTGCTGACGGTTTCCCAGGAGGGCTACCGGCGCGAACGCACTATTCACCTGACACCCGAGGGAACACAGTTGCTCGAGCGGGCGAAGCGCTGCTGGGAAGGGGCGCAGCAAGAGATAGTGGAGCGGCTGGGTGAGGAACGTTGGCAGCGGCTCAAGAGTGAGCTCGGGGACCTGGTGGCGGTGGGCTGACACCCCTCGGGCGATAGTGGTGCGTGGAGCGCCACTATTTTTTGACGATGTAGTGTATATACACGACATGGGGGATCGATCGTGCCAGAACATGAGTCGGCCAGCCGGCGGTTCTTCCTTTGGGTGACCGCCCATTCCAGGACTATTCTCGTCGCCGGTGCCGTGCTGATCGCCGTGGCTGCCGCCTGGTTGCCGGCCCTTCAGAAAGATACCGGCGCGGATGCCTTCATCGCCGACGACAATCCGGCCCTGGTGTATCGCGACGAGGTGAAGCGTCTATTCGGGCTGGACGACCCGTTCGTCGTCGCCGTCGTCAACGAGGGCCGACAGGGCATTTACAATCCCGCCAGCCTGAAACTCGTCCAGTGGCTTACTGACCGTATCCGGGCACTGGACAACGTCGACCCGGCGGGTGTCACGAGCCTCGCGACCGAGAGCGACATCCGCGGCACCGCCGGCGGCATGGCGGTGGAACCGTTCTTCGACGAACCGCCGGCCACACTCGAAGGGGCCCGTTCGGTTCGCCGCGCCATTGCCGATTTCCCGCTGTACCAGGGCAATCTGGTCGCCGAGGACGGCAACGCCACGCTGATCCTCGCCGAGGTGGTGGACGAGGCGCGCAACGCCGGGACGTACCAACGCCTGATGCGTCTGGCGGAGAATGCGCCGAAAGGGGCCGACGACCGGATTCACGTCGCCGGCGAGGGAGCGGTGAGTGGTTACCTGGGCAGCTACATCGACCGCGATGCCAAGCGCCTCAACCCCTTGGCAGGGGGCGTTATCACGCTCGTGCTGCTGCTCGCTTTCCGGACACTACGCGGAATGCTGCTTCCCAACGTCGTCGTCTTGGCCACGGTGGTGGGGGCGCTTGGCACCATGGCGGCGGTTGGTGTGCCGTTCTACGTGATAACGAATGGCCTGGTGGCGATTCTCATCGGTATCGCCGTCGCCGACTCGGTCCATATTTTCGGCCGCTACTATGAGCTCATCCGGGAGCATCCGGACGCGGGCGGTCGAGAGCTGGTAGTCACCGCCATGGTGGACATGTGGCGGCCGGTGACCCTGACCACACTCACCACGGTAGCCGGATTCGCCGGGCTGTACGGTGCCTCAGCCATGCCGCCGATGCGGTATTTCGGCCTGTTCGCGGCGTTGGGCGTGATCGTGGCATGGGTCTATTCACTGCTCGTGCTGCCCGCGGCGCTCGCGTTGCTGCGGCCAAAACCGACTCCGACCTTCGGTCAGCGGTCGTCTCGACACGGCCAGTGGCTCCAGCGCGTGCTCGTCGGTCTCGGGGCGGCGGTGCTGCGTTGTCCCCGTATCACGGTGTTGGGTGCCATTGTGGTTGCGGCACTGGGTGTCCACGGTGCCAGCCGGGTCGTGGTCGAGGACCAGCGTATCGAGAACTTTCAGCGCAGTGAGCCCATCTACCGTGCCGACGCGGTGATCAACCGTCACATGGACGGCATTCACCATCTGGACATCGTGGTGGAGACCCCGGAACGCGAGGGCCTGTTCCGCCCGTCACGTTTACGGCGAATAGAGGCCCTGCAACGTTTCGCAGAGACACTGCCGCATGTGAACGGCACCACGTCGGTGGTGGATTACATCAAACAGATGCACCGCGCCGTGAATGAGGATCGCCCGGCGGCCTACCGCATCCCCGACGATGCCGCGTTGATCGCTCAACTCTTTCTGCTGTACGCGGCCTCGGGGAGCCCCACCGACTTCGAGGAAGAGGTGGACTACGACTACCGGCGTGCGCTCGTGCGTCTGCAAGTGGATACCGGTGCCTACCGCAACAATCGCCGTCTGGTCAGCGCGCTGGAGCGCTACATCCGCGACGAATTCAATACCGCAGCGATGCGGGCCACGCTCACCGGTCGCATCCAGGTCGACTACCACTGGATCGACAATATCGCGACCAGTCACGTAACCAGCCTGATGGCGTCGCTGTTCATGGTCTGGCTCATGGCCGTGGTCATGTTCCGGTCGCTGGTGGCCGGGGTGTTCGCGTTGTTGCCCGTGGCCTCCGCGGTCCTGTTCGTCTACGCCGTGATGGGGCTGGGCGGGATCTGGCTCGGGGTGGGGACGTCCATGTTCGCTGCCATTGCCATCGGACTGGGTGTCGACTTTGCCATCCACACCCTCGACCGCCTGCGCGAGCTTCTCGCCGGTGCGGAGGCCGGCACCGATCTCGACCGGCGTATCACGCCGCTATTTGCGTCCACGGGGCGGGCGTTGATGTTCAATTTCCTGGCGCTCGCCCTGGGGTTCCTGGTGTTGACCAGCAGTGAGGTGCCGCCGCTCGTGGACTTCGGTGCTCTGGTGGCGGTGGCCGTCACGACGGCCTTCGCGACCAGTGTGACCGTGCTGCCGGCGCTCGCCAAACTGCTGCGCCCCCGTTTTCTCACCGGCACTGCGCCCGTGCGCGGCACTGGTGTGGCCAGTAACGTGATGCGTGCCGCACTGGTGGCCGCCCCGGTGCTCGTTTCGGTGGCCGTCCATGACCCGGCCGCGGCCGCTGAACCGAACCTGCCCGAGGGCCGTGCCGTGATGCAGATCGTCGATGCCCGTGACGAAGGCGTGTCGGTGTCCCGGGATCTGCGCATGACCCTCACCGATCGCCGGGGAGTGACGCGCGTACGCGAAACCCGGGGCTTTCGCCGGTACTTCGGCGACGAGAAGCGCTCGGTGATCTTCTACGAGGCACCTTCCAATATCGCGGGGACGGCGTTTCTCACCTATGACTATGCCGCTGCCGGCCGCGACGACGATCAGTGGCTCTATCTGCCCAGCTTGCGCAAGGTCCGGCGCATACCCGCCTCCGACCGGGGGGATTACTTTCTCGGTACCGATTTCACCTACGAGGACATCAAGAACGAGAACAAGGTGCCGCTCGAGGATTATCGCTTCGAGACCGTGGGCCGGGAACGCGTCGACGCAGTAGAGACGGTCGTGGTCGAGGGTACACCAGTGGACCGGGAGACCGCCGGGGAGCTCGGTTACGGGCGCGTGCGCTGGTACGTGGATAAGACGACCCGTTTTTCCCGGCGAACGGAAATCTGGGACGTCAACGGCAACGCGCTGAAGACGGTCCACGTTGAGCGTATCGAGCGAATCGACGGCATATGGACGGCCCTCAGGCTGCGCGCGGTGAACCACAAGAGTGGACACGAGAGCGTGTTCGAGTTCTCCAACGTCGATTATCACACCCGCGTGCCGGAGCGCGTGTTCACCCGGCAATCGCTGCGCCGTGGCTTCTACTGACCGGGGGAGCGCAGGGGAGCGCGGTGGAGCTCATGGCATGCGACAGACGATGATTCCGGGGAGAGCGCTCGCGTTCGTCGTGCTCGCTCTGGTTGGCGAGGCGGCAGAGGCGTTGGATTGGGCAGGGCGGCTGG
Source organism: Arhodomonas sp. AD133 (assembly GCF_051195215.1). NCBI lineage: Bacteria > Pseudomonadati > Pseudomonadota > Gammaproteobacteria > Chromatiales > Ectothiorhodospiraceae > Arhodomonas > Arhodomonas sp. AD133. The sequence goes on from NZ_JBNAZM010000016.1 coordinate 40,192, forward strand.
AAACGTCGCTCCTCGTCGACGCGGAGACGGCGTTCCAGACGGTGGGCGGGGACCTGCAGAAAAGCCAGCTAACGCTGACGCCGCAGGCACGGCTCGATATTTCGCCGTCCACCCGTATTACCGGCATTGCCCGGTTGCGGTTCGACGGCGCGGACGAGCTGGAGCCGGGACGGCCAAGTCAGGCTACCCGCGCTGCCTTGTCCCGACGGGTGTTTGTAAAGGAGAGGGCCGAGCTCGAATTGCGCGAACTCTATCTGGACGCTTTCGTTGGCGACGTTTTTCTGCGCCTGGGCAAGCAACAGACTGTGTGGGGGCAGGCGGACGGGCTCAAGGTGCTCGATGTCGTCAACCCCCAGAGTTATCGCGAGTTCATACTCGCGGATTACGATGACTCGCGTATTCCGTTGTGGACCGCCAAGGCGGAGCTGCCGGTGGGCGATGGTCTGCTACAGCTGCTCTGGATTCCGGACCGGACTTACCATGACGTACCCGATCCGGGGGCTAGCTATGCCTTCACCACGCCCAGGTTGGTACCGGAGTCGGAACCGGGTACCCCCGTCAGGCTGGAGGCGCCGGATCGTCCGGGCCGGTTCTTCGCCGATTCGGATGCGGGCGTTCGTTATTCCGTATTCGCCGGCGGTTGGGATCTCACCCTGAACTATCTCTATCACTATGATGACACTGCGGTCTTCGGGCGACGTGTGACGGCGGATGGCGTGGTCGTTACCCCCGAGTACGGCCGAACCCACACCTTCGGCGGCACGGCGAGCACGGCCTTCGGCAGCTTCACGCTGCGAAGTGAGCTCGCCTATTCGTCGAACCGGCGCTTTATCACCAAGGATCCGGGAGATCGCGACGGCATCGCCGCGTCGGGCGAGCTCGGCTATGTGCTTGGCCTGGACTGGCAGGCACCGGGCGATACCTTCGTCAGTGGGCAGGTCTTTCAGAGTCGCCTCACCGGGACGTCGCGCGATCTCAACCGAGACGCGGTGGATACCAGCGTAACCCTGTTGTTCGAACGCGAATTTCTCCACGAGACCGTTACGGCGAGCGTACTGTGGATACATGGTTTCCACGACGGCGATGGTCTCGTTCAGCCAGGGATCCGCTATGACGTTTCCAGCAATTTATCGGTCAGATTCGGCGCTGACGTGTTCTATGGTCCGGAGCACGGTCTCTACGGTGAGTTCGATGACACGGATCGCGTCACCATCGGGTTCGAATGGGGACTGTGAGCGCAGCCGGCTTCTCCGGGCGCCCACGACGGGTGATGGCCTTTCCCCGGGAAGGCCGAACAGCGCGCTAGCGCAGCGGTGATTCATGTTCACGAATCTGCGGAAGTTACCGTCCCTCGACGGGATAAGAACCTTCATCGTCGTCGCGCGGCGGCTGAGTATCACCCGGGCCGCTGAGGAGCTCCATCGCTCGCAGTCCGCGGTGAGTCGGCAGCTACAGACGCTGGAACGGGCGCTGGGGCGCAAACTCGTCGTGCGAGCGCATCGCCGAATCCGCCTCACCGCGGACGGCGCCCGACTGTATGCGGTGGCTCAGCCGGCCCTCGAGCAACTGGAACGAGGCGTGTCGGAACTGCTCGATGACGGCGCACGCCGTCCCGTCACCGTGAGCGCGAGCATCGGTGTAACAGCGCTGTGGTTTCTGCCGCGCCTCGGTGAGTTTCAGCGGGAGCATCCGGGCATCGACGTCCGCGTTGCCGCCAGTAACGCTCTCGAGGATCTGCGGGCGGAGGGGATCGATCTGGCGATCCGCTATGGCAGACGGGGGGATGCGTCCCGGGAGGGGACGCATCTGTTCGACGAGATCGTTCGGCCGGTTGCCTCGCCGGAGCTCGGTGCCAGGCCGGTGAACGAGAAGATGCTGGCCGACAGCGTGTTGATTGACTTCGATGACCCGGAGCACCCCGGTCTGCGCTGGGAGACGCCGCTGGCCGCCATGGGTCTGGACGAACGCACGCCCAAGGGGGTTCTGCGATTCAACCAGTACGATCAGGTTATCCAGGCGGCGCTCGCCGGGCAGGGTGTTGCGCTGGGGCGGTTGCCGCTCATTCACCATCTCATCGACGAAGGGCGCCTGGTCACGCTCGATCGGGAAGCGGCCGTGCCGCACTCCCAGTATGCCTACTGGGTGCTCGGATGTCGCGACAGTCGGCCGGCCGTCCGCGCGGTCGCCGAGTGGATCGTCGCTCAGGCGAGGGCCACGGAAAAGCGCCTGACCGAGGGCAGGTCATCCGGGCTCGGCTCGGAAGACCTGGCGTGACAGCGGACCATTGCCTGGCTTTGGGGACGAAGGGGAGAGACGTGAAATGACGTATATCCGTTCAGAGGTGCCGGCGGATCACGAGGCCGTCCGATGGGTGAACGAGCATGCATTCGGGCGGCCGGACGAGGCCCTTCTGGTCTCCGCCCTGCGGGAACGTGCCCGTCCGGTGATCTCGCTGGTAGCCGAAATACAGGAGCGGGTAGTCGGTCATATCATGTTCTCCCCTGGCAGTCTTTCCGGGCATGGTGACTCTGACGTCATGGTGTTGGCGCCCATGGCAGTCGCGCCCGCGCGGCAGGGGGGTGGTCTCGGATCGCTGCTCGTACGCGAAGGGCTCGCCGAGTGCGGGCGCCTCGGTGTCGGGGCCGTCGTCGTTCTCGGTCATGCTGACTTCTACCCTCGATTCGGTTTCGTGCCCGCGAGCGACTACGGCCTCTCCTGTGCCTATGAGGTGCCCGCCGAAGCGTTCATGGCCGTGGAGCTTCGAGCGGGCTATCTGAGTGGACGTCCGGGCACCGTACGGTTTCACCCGGCATTCGACGACCTTTGATCCTGCATCGCGGGTCGTGGCGGGACGGCGGTGCCCCTGATCACACGGATGCCGGTTTCTGGCTGTGCCCACGGCATGGGCGCGAGCGTTCAACTCAGCGCACCGGATAGCCACAGCGCGTAAAGCGAAGCCAATGCGGTGACGCCTTGAACGATGCTGCCGCCGACAATCGCTACGAGCGCACTGCGCTCACAGTGCTTTCCGAACGCGTCCTGACGAATTAGCCAGTAGAAGCTGTCATTGGGCAGTATGGCGACCATTGATCCCGCACAAACGGCCAGGACCGCTGCTGGCGGCGGCAGAACGCCCGATTCGGTAAACGGTGCGGCGAATGAAGCGACGGCAGCGAATGTCGCTATGCTCGAGCCTTGGATCAGCTTGAAGGCCGCAGTCAGCGCGAACAGGCCAAGTATGCCCTCCATGCCCGCGCTGACTGACGTGAATCGGTCCAGTGCATCGAGTTCCACCAGTATTCTGCCGAGTGCGCTGCCGGCGCCAATCAGAAAGAGCAACTCCGTGGTCCGGCCGACGGCGCGCTCCAGGCACTCGCGGCGCGCCGGTCGCGGCAGCACGGTCAGGGCGAGAGTGGCCGAGGTGGCCAGAGCGCCAGCGGGCTGGGTCAAAAAGCCGAGTACGGGGTGGGCGCGAAGGTCCACGACGACGCCCGCGAGAACCAGGGCCAGTAGTAGAGTCAGTGACCCCATGGCAACGGGGAAACCCGTCAACGAAGTCGCCTCGGCATGTGTGCTCGAATCACGACTCGCGCCGTTGAATCGCGAGCTCCAGAGCAGGCCTGTCAACCATACGGGCACGAATATCGCGCCGCCCAGCAGCAGCGCTGAATCGGTGGCGACACCCAGCGCTGTAGCCACGAGAAGGGGCCCGGCGGGGAACAGGAGCTTGAATCCGGCATACGCGCCGAGGGCAAGCGCGAATCGGCGATCTCCGCCCATCGGCGAGAGCGCGGCATACGCCGTGTCCGGGCATACCATCCCCGCGGCGGTTACGGGACCGAGCAGCACGCTGCCGAGCCCGGAGGTATTCAGATTCGATCGAGAGAGGGCTTCCGCGAGTGTGAACGACGGCAGCAGGATCACGGCGAACTCTCCCAGGCGTTGCCCCCAACCGTCGTTGATCGTCGTTATCAATGCATGGGAATCCATGCCGGCACCTATTCCCACGGCAATCGTGGCGATCACAATGAGTAGTGGCAGCGGCAGTCGCAAAATGTCCGTTAAACATTTTCGGCTCGTCATGATCATTCTGCCCCCGGCCGGTTTCGGTGTCCGGGAGATTGTCGGATGACGTGAACGGAGAATGAAGCGATGATTACTGGTGGTTTTTAATGAGAAATAGTCAAAAGGACAACATCGGGCGTCCGCCCCCATTACGCGCCGTTCAGATCTTCGCAGTGGCGGCCGCGCACGAGAGCTTCACGCAGACGGCGCATGCGCTATCGATCACCCCCGGTGCTGTCAGTCGACAGGTCCGTGAACTGGAAGATGACCTGGGGGTGGTACTTTTCGAGCGTCGCGGCCGAACGGTGTATTTGACCGACGCGGGTCGGAGTTTCGCGGCAGTCTGCCAAAGCGTTATCTCCAAGCTGACGCATGAAGCCGCGGAACTGCGCTCGAACGATTGCCCGCCCATAGTGACCATCAGCATGCTGCCGTCCGTAGCCGCTCGATGGCTGGCACCACGCCTCGGTGCTTTCATGGAAGCTCATCCAGCACTCGATCTGCGGATTGCCGCTTCCCGGCATTTCACCGATTTCTCGCGTGAGGGCGTGGATGCCGGCATTCGCTATGGTCGGGGGGTGTGGCCCGGTGTCACCGCACACCCGCTTGGCGATGAGGATCTCTTTCCGGTTTGCTCGCCAGGCTATGCGGAATCGCTGAGCCTTTGCCGTCCCGAGGATCTTGGTCGCGCGAGCATGTTGCGCGGCGACCTGACCGAGACATGGTGGGACTGGTTGCGATTGGCCGGAATCGAGGATCACGCGCCGCAGCGCGGGTTAGCTTTCAAGGATGATGCCGCGTTGCTCAAGGCTGCGGAAGATGGTCTCGGGGTTGCGCTCGGTCGCTCTCTGCTCGTCGCTGACGCGCTGCGAAGTGGCCATTTGGTCGCACCGTTCCGACAGCGAATTCGCTCCAGCTTCTCGTACTACTTCGTTATCCCGGTACAGATATCCATGTCCCCCGCGTTACTGGCCGTCCAGAAGTGGTTGTCTCGAGCGTTTACCCAAACGCTCATGGAAGTGACGGCGATGTGAAGTCTCTTGCATGTGCCACGCAGTTCCAAGCGCTGTTCTGGCCCCATAATGGCCTGACCCGGGCACGGTTCTGCTTTCATGCCGTGTTTCCCGGCGGAGTGTGTTCCGGGTCCAAATTCACATGCGAGTCATTCGCGTCGGGACGCCGTCCTGTGTCGCATGCATTGACTGCATGTGGCCGTGGCGAAAAATGCGTTTGAGTCCCTGGTAGTGCGTAGGTTGAATGCTCGTCGTGCCGTACCTTGGCGAAGGAGAACTCCATGCGATGCACGACGATTCCGGAACGCCCGGTTGCAGAGGCAAAGACTGACCGTTTGGCGGCATACGCTGGGCGAGAGGCGAGCTCGAGTTGGATGCCCGTTCCTCCGGTCGAGGAAACGGTAACGGGAACGCTCGGCTACCTCGAAAGCAGCGAAGCCAGGCCTGCCATCGACATGTACGAGCGCGGGGATGGGCGGCCGCAGGACCCCAATGCCTACGACGTGCGCAACGTCGACATCCGCAATGCCCGCCGCGGGCGACGCACGCGACTGCACAGCGAGGGATTCGAGCTGTGGCATGCGCCGAGTGCGGTCCGCGACTTTCACGATGACGACGAAGTGGTGCGGCGGTATTACCCGGAAGCCGTCGAGCTGGCGTGCCTGGCCACCGGGGCGTCCAGGGGTTATGTGTTCGATCACACGCTTCGTCAACGCGAGGTTGGCCGGCCGGCACTGACATTCGGGCGCCATGGCAACGGCCGCAATCCGGCCGCCGTGGGACGCATTCATAACGATTACACGGAAGCGTCCGGGCTCGCGCGGCTCGGCCTGGTGCTGGAGGACCGAGCGGCCATCGAGCGGGTTTCCCGCTTCGCCATCGTCAACATCTGGCGCTCGATTGCGGGGCCCGTCGTGGATACGCCGCTCGCGGTCTGCGACGCACGGACCGTCTCGTCGCGGGACTTCGTCAGCGCGGAGATCCGCTATCAGGAGCGCTCGGGGGAGATATACCTCATGACGCACGCCCCGGGGCACCGCTGGTGCTATTTCCCGGAAATGGACCGCGACGAGGTGTTGATCTTCAAGCAGTACGACTCCCAGATCAGTGGCACCGCCCGCTTCACGCCCCATGCTGCCTTCGATCTGCCGGCGGTGCCGGACGACGCGCCGTTGCGCCAGAGCGTCGAAGTCCGGTGCCTGGTGGTTTTCGATCGGGTTCCAGGAGGTCGATCATTATGATGGCTCAACGTCAGCAGCAGACTACCGGATCCCGGCTGGAATTCTGGTTCGATCTCGCCAGCAACTACAGCTACCTGAGCGCCATGCGCATTGACCGGGAAGCCGCCCTTCGCGGTGTCGAAGTGACGTGGAAGCCATTCCTTCTCGGGCCCATCTTCCGGGAGCTCGGCTGGACCGGGCCGGTGTTCGTGGTGCAGGAGGAAAAGGGGCGCTATGTCTGGAAGGACATGCAGCGCCAGTGCCGTAAGTATGGCCTGCCGTGGCGCAGGCCCAGCGAGTTTCCCCGCGACAGTCTGCTCGCCACGCGTGTGGCCCTGGCCGGCGGTGATTCGTCCTGGGTACGTGACTTCTGTCGCGAGATCATGCTGCTCAACTTCGGTTATGACCGCGAAGTCGGCTCCGACGAAGCCGTCTCCGGTGCGCTCGGTCGTCTCGGCCTGAAGGCGGGATCGCTAATCCGTCGTGCCAGAGAGGAGGACAACAAGCAACGCTTGCGCTCCCAGACCCGTGAGGCCCGGGCACGCGGGGTTTTTGGCGCACCCACCTTCTTCGTCGGCGAGGAAATGTTCTGGGGCAACGATCGTCTCGACGACGCTCTGGATATGGCGGCGGCACTGGGTGAATGATATGAATGCGCCGGATGCCGATGACCGGCACCGATGGTATGGCGAAGGCTTCGAGGAGTGGTCCCGGGGCGGATTCACCGCATGCCTTGGCAGCGTTTTTCGTCGCGTATCCGAAAATGGGGCCGCCTTGCGGGTGCGCGTGAGCGTAGGGCACTGCAACGCACACGGATGTGCCCACGGAGGCTTCCTGGCAACGCTCGCCGACGTTGCGCTCGCGCAGGGTATTGCGTGCCGGCTGTCGCGTGACGCCCGTATCGTCACGGTCAACCTGGATGTGACCTATCTCCGCTGTGTGTCGATGGGTTCTGTGGTCGAGACCCGGGCCGAGTGCCTGCATGCCGGTACCCGGGTGATGACCGTCCGCGGCGAGCTCTGCGTCGGTGGCGAACCCCACGTGATCGCGCGGGGCCTGTTCGCACGGATTGCCTGACTCACGGGGGAGGCCCCCACGTTCACTCCGCGTGCTCGGACTTGGGGCGGTGCGCCCGACGGGCGCGGGATGACCGCGGCCCCTATCGCCATATCTGGATGATCGACAACGCCAGTAGCACTCCAAGCACGGTGTTGACCAGTCGCCAGGCGCGTTCCGTTCGAAGCAGCCGCGACAGCACGGCGCCGGCAACGGACCACAGCGCCAGCGAGATCGTCGCAGCCGTGCCGAGCGCGCCGGCAAGAACCAGGGCCAGCGCAAGTGGGCTCGCGGCAGCTTCTGTGAATGTCGCTGCCGCCCCCAGCGCCATCGCCCAAGCTTTCGGGTTCAGCCAGAGCAACAGGGCACCACCGATCAACCCCACGGGTCTTTCCAGGTCCGTCGTATCCGATGGCCGTCCGCTTCTGGCGATGCGCCAGGCGAGCCACAGTAGGTAGACGGAACCCACGAATCGGAGGGCGCGCTCGAGCACGGGAATGGCCATTAGCAGACTGGTCAGGCCGAGTGCCGCCGAAGCGCCCAGCAACGCGAGTCCTGTGGCGATGCCGGCGATGAGCGGTACGGAGCGTTGCAGACCGAAGCGGGCGCCGGAGGCGGTCGCCAGCGTGGTGGCACCACCCGGGGTGATCGTCGCGATCATGGCAAATGCCGCGAGCGGCATCAGGGAGCTTTCCGTCATGGTCGGGTATCGACTCGCTGGTTTCATTGCGGTTCATAGCCTCGCCGGGCGACAGCGTGAACCGACCGGGTTCTGCCAACCAGCGGATATTTCTGATCGAAGCGTTAAGCAATCGTTATTGCATATGCGAGCACGCCGGAGACGGTGCGATTGCGCGTGGCGCAACTGCCCGATCGTCGGCACCGGGGGCTCTTGGTGCGCGGCAGTGCGGCACCGCCGGCTACAATTGCGAAGGTGAGGCGGCGGACGAACGGAGGCCGCCATGAGACCGTTCCCCGCTCCGCAGACGCGCCGTGCGCTGGTGCCGCTGCTAACGCTCGTCACGTTGCTTGCGGTGATGGCGGGGGCGCCGGCTCTCGCCACCGACGCCGGGGAGGGCGCGCGCGGCCCGCTGGACGGCATGGACTTCGTCGGCGACTTCGGGCCGGCGGGAGGGCCTGCCGACAGCCGGGATACCCTGCATTTTCGCGACGGCCGCTTCTGGTCCGGCAGTTGTGTGCCCTGCGGTTATCCGCCGGGGGCGTACTGGGTTCGCGTGACCGGTGACGGTATTCACTTCCGCGGTGAGCTGGAGAATCCAGAAGGCGGCCGGTTCGTCTACGTCGGTGTGGTGCGCGATGGCCGCATCGAGGCGCATATCAACTGGCGCCGGGAGCGGTGGTACTGGACCATTGACCGGGATTTCCGTTTCGAGGGCCGCATCGCCGATGTTCAGCCCGCCTACGCGAACGTCGCCGCCGCTCGCGAGGCCGCATTCGGTGGCCCTGATCCCCGTCGCGATTGCCAGCCGTAATGCGCCGCCGTGCCATATTGCTGGTGCCGCTGTATGTCGGCCTTATTGTCGGTGGCTGGCTGGTGGGCGACGGGTTGGTGGGCGTGGTGGAGGTGGATGTTCGCCCGAGCAACGAAGCGCGGGTGCACGCCATGATCATGACCACGACGGCGGTGTACATGCTCGCCTCGGCGGTGCCGTTCGTGCCCGGTGCGGAGATCGGGCTGGCGCTGATGCTCACGCTGGGACCGCCAATCGCCCTTCTCGTCTACCTCAGCATGGTCGTGGCGTTGACGACGGCATATCTGGTCGGACGGTTCGTGCCGCTGGCGTTCATCGCGGCGGTGTTCGCGTTCTTCGGGCTGGAACGGGCGCGTCGGTTGGTGGCGGAGATGGTACCGTTGGACGGCGAGGCGCGCCTGGCCCTGCTCACTGAGCGGGCGCCGCCCCGGTTCATTCCACTGCTGCTGGGCCACCGTTACGTCACCCTCGCCGTGCTGCTCAACGTCCCGGGCAACACGCTAATCGGCGGCGGTGGCGGCATCGCGCTGGTGGCCGGCATGAGCGGTGTGTATTCTTTCGCGCGGTATCTCGCGACGGTGGGAATCGCGGTGGCGCCGGTCCCGTTGCTGGTCATGACCACCGGTTACATGCCCGGGTTATACTAACCTTTCGAAAAGGTTAGTAATTTCGTGCGAGTCCAGGGGCGGGGCGAGCCCGCGGCCTTCCAAGCGTGCCAGCGACGCCTGCGCCTATGGGCTCGCACCGGTGCCCCGGGGATAGCTATCGTCATCGGTAATGCGTTACGCCGTGTGTCGCCAACGACGGTGTCGCGGTCTCCGGTTGGTGTTCAGCGGCGAGACCGTCGCGTTCATGCCGCGACGGCGCATCCCCCGCGTCCGGCGGCCTGCGGCGGTGCTTGCGTCGGCCAGGGTGGGGATGTCGTACCGCCGAATGCCGATGTCCCGCAGAAGGCCATCGTCGAGGGCACTAAGCTCCCGCAGCGAGGCCCGTCTCCGCCGGCGCCGATCGAAGCCGGCCGCAACCGCACGAAGTCCACGGCCGATCCCTTTGAAGAACTCGGCGTACACGGCTGACCGCGCCGCGCGGGCGCGTTCGGCATAGCGCTGCATTTGCCGGTCGTCGAGTTGCAGCGCCCGTCCGTAGCGTTCACCGAGGGATGTGCGCGTCATGCCGGTCATGGTGACCTCCCGCCTGCCACAGGGCAGTCTAATGGTTTAGTTACTCTTGATCGCGATTCGTCTCGTTCATCGCGTTAAGGTCAATATCCTCTCTTGTAAACGCATGGACAAACGAGTATTCATGGAATTATGGAAAAGTAATTCTTAACCATTCGGGATGTTGCCATGAGCCGCCGACTGCCACCCTTGAACGGACTTCGCGCCTTCGAGGCCGCGGCGCGTTATCTCAGCTTCACCAAGGCCGCTGAGGAGCTCCACGTCACACCCGCGGCGGTGAGCCAGCAGATCAAGACACTGGAAGCGTACGTGGGAACGCCGCTGTTCCGCCGCCTGACCCGGGCGCTGCGGCTGACCGAGGCGGGGCAGGCTGCCCTGCCGGCCCTCCAGGAGGGGCTCGATAAGCTCGCCGAAGCCGACCGCATATTGCGTGGCCATCACGACGATCGCGTACTGACCGTGAGTGTCGCGCCGTCGTTCGGCGCCAAGTGGCTGGTGCCCAGGCTGGAGGGGTTTCGTCGCGCGTATCCGGACTACGACGTGCGCATAGACGCTACCGACCGGCGTGCCGACTTCTACGAGGACAACGTGGACGTCGCGCTGCGTTACGGTCGCGGGCATTACCCGGGTCTGGCCGTGGAGTGCCTGCTGGCCGAGGCGGCCATTCCCGTGTGCAGCCCGGTTTTACTGGACGGCGACCATCCATTGCGTGCGCCGCGGGATCTGCGGCACCACACGCTGCTTCACGTGCAGTGGCAGACGGAGAGCGACGCGGCCCCGAGCTGGCGGATGTGGCTGCGGGCGGCCGGCGTCGAGGACGTGCTGGACGCCGATCGCGGCCCTCGTTTCAGCCTGGAGAGCATGGCGGTTCAGTCGGCGATCGACGGGCACGGCGTGGCGCTGGTCTCGGGGGCGCTGGTCGCCGACGATCTCGCCGCGGGGCGGCTGGTAAGGCCATTTCCCAAAGCGGACGACGAGGCGACGGCGTTCCGCTATTACGTCGTCTATCCTGCCGCCTACCTGCAACGCCCGAAGGTTGCGGCCTTCAGGGACTGGGTTATGAAGGAGGCGGCCGGCCCGGGAGGGCCGACGCCGGCGGATGTGTGACGGCGGGGCGGAGGCCCCCGGGGCCGGGGGCTTGCGACGGGACTAGCGTGCGACCACGTAAAGCGCGGCGTCGCCGCGGCGGATGTGGAGCAGTAGCCGATCCTCGCCCTGTGCGATCTTGCGGAATTCCGACAGGGAGCTGACGGGCTGGCGGTTCACGGAAGTGATGACGTCGCCTTCCTCGAGGTAACGCGCGGCGGGCGCATCCGGCGTGATGCCAGCGACCATGATGCCCTGCACCTCGCCGTGGAGCGGTGAACGGGGGTCGAGCTCGGTGAGTTTCACACCCTCGAGAACGCCCTCACCGGATTCGTTGCCGCTGCCGCCGGTCTGAGCCGTCCGCTTTGCCGGCTCGGTGATGGTGGCGGTCATGGTGCGCTCGTCGCCCTCGCGCACGATCGTGAGCTCCACGTCCGTGCCGAGCTTGGTGAGGCCGATGACTTTCGCGAGCTCGCTTGCGCTCTCGATGGGTTCGCCGTCCACGGCGATGACGACGTCACCGGTGACGAGGCCCGCCTTGTCCGCCGGCGAATCCGGTTTCACCTGGGAGATCAGGGCACCGTCGGTTCCATCGAGCGACATGGCCTCAGCGATATCCATGCTTACGTCCTGGACGTGCACACCGAGCATGCCGCGGCGTACCTCGCCGTACTCGACGAGCTGATCCATCACCGTTTCGGCCATGTTGACGGGCACGGCGAAACCGATACCGATGTTGCCACCGGAGCGCGAGAGGATGGCGGAGTTGATGCCCACCAGCTCACCGTCGAGGTTCACTAGCGCGCCGCCCGAATTGCCCGGGTTGATGGAGGCGTCGGTCTGAATGAAATCCTGGATGCGGACTTCGGAGGCGCGGCCGGCGAGGGTCCGCCCCTGGCCGCTGACGATGCCGGTGGTCACGGTGTGGTTGAGGCCGAAGGGGTTGCCGAGGGCAACGACATAGTCGCCGGTGCGCAGGTCGCCGGAATCCCCCATGTCCACGGCGTGAAGGTTGTCGGCGTCGATCTGGATGACCGCGATGTCCGTGTCGGGATCCGATCCGATGACCTCGGCCTTGAAGGTGCGCTCGTCGTTGAGACCGACCTTGATCTCGTCCGCGTTCGCGATGACGTGATGATTGGTGAGGATGTAGCCCTCCCGCGCGTTGACGATTACCCCGGAACCCAGGGACTGCACGCGGCGCTGGTGCTGCGGCATCTCGCCCTGATCGAAGAAGCGCCGGAAGAAGGGATGCTGCATCAGGGGATTCTGCTTGGCTTTCACGGTCGCCGACGTGGCGATGTTGACCACCGCCGGCGAAACCTCGTCCACCAGCGGGGCGAGGCTCGGGTTGCCGTCGGAGCCGCCGGTGTCGGGCAGGGCCGCCGAAGCCACTCCGGCTCCGCCCAGTGTGATGGCCAAAGTCATCGCGAATGCGCGAAGCAACGCTTGTGGTCGCTGCATCTATGCCTCCTTATGCGTTTCGAGGAGCGTGCGGTGTAAAACCGTGTACGCCTGCCCCGACTCGCTGGCGCACCCGTTGGTTCCCGCGCGCTCGCCGCCGCAATGGACTACCGCCATCTCGCGGGGGATCGTCCGGATCGTCGTGCCAGCGCTTGGAGGCGCTACTGTGGGCGGTGTCCGAACCCGATGGGCAGTTGCAGGCGTTCGCCGATCTCGCGGACCTGGTCGCCGGGTTTCACGGTGCGGATGCGGAAGGCGCGAGGCGGTTCGAGCCGCGCGAGCGTGCGGGCGTCGTCGCTTACCAGAATCCAGCCGCGAACCACGAGATCGAGACATTCATCCGCCGGGCCTGCCAGGACCGTCGGATAGCTGCTCGCCGCAAGCGCACGGGCAAGGTCGGCAAGTGCGGCGGTAACGACGAAGCGTGGCCGGCGCAATGGCCGGCCGGGCAGGTGGGTCATCGACTCGATATCAAGGGTTTCGAAGACCGGATAGATGGACACGCGGTCGCCGTGGCGGAGCCGGTGGCCGAATCCGGCGGACTCGCCGTTGACCAGGACCAGGTCGACCGCCGCTGCTGGCACGCCGCAGGCGGTGATCGTGTCACCGACACAAGCGTCTGCCCGCACGCAGTGCTCGAACGCCCGTCGGCGCACCGCGGCAGGCAGGTAGTCATTGAGCTCTTCGTAGAAACGCAGAGTGACGATGTTGCCCATGACATGCCCGCCCGATCGCGCCATTGTTCATGCTAGCTCGGACCAACCCGGATCGAATAGGCGTCTGCGGCGACTGCATCGGCGACGTGTCACTGCTAACACAATCGAAATAAGCATATTCACGGGGGTGCGGGGAAGCGTCAGCCGCGGGTGATCCTGGTCGGCTCGCGTCCCAATCGGTTCCGGGGGCATGGAAAAGCTTACACCTAGGGAGCGGGAGGTGTTGCGCCTGATCGGGACTGGATTGAGCTGCCGCGGGTTGGCGCAAACCCTGGACATCGCCGAGCAGACCGTGCGCAAGCACCGAACGAATATCTGCCGCAAGCTCGGATTCGACAGCGCCGCGCGGTTGATCGCCTATGCCGTGCGCGAGACCCTGGCGGCCAACCCCGCTGGCCCGTCTTTTCGATACCACCGTCATGAATCGGCTCTCGCCACGGCAACGCCAGGTCGTGGCGGGCATCGTCGCCGGCATGACCAGCAAGCGCATCGCCCGGGATCTCGGCGGCATCAGTCCGCGTACCGTGGACAAGCACCGCGAGGAGGCCATGCGCACCCTCGGCGTTCACGACGTGGCCTCGCTCGTACGGCTAGTTTCCGGGGTGCGATCGTCAGGCAGCGACGGGCCATACTAATCCGATCACAGGTAATGCCACATGTCAGCGAGGCAGTCGGGTGTTCTCGCAAGGCGCGAGGCGCGTGGTGTAGCAAGCGCTACGTGAGCGACGAGCAACGCCGCGAGAGCGCCCGACTGCCTCGCCCGAAGGGAGCGCTTGTGCGATTCGGCTGCGGCGTTGCGCTCACTCGACGTGAGCCTTGCCACGCCTTCGCTCGCGCGCCTGGCAGCCGAATCGCACAAGCGCTCTGACATGTGGCATTACCTGTGATCGGATTAGTAACCACGACCTCCGCGTTGGGCATCCACCGCGACTACGCGATTGGAGGTATTTTCGTGGCGGGTCCGGCTTTCCAGGCTCGTGGGTGACGTGACCGGCGCCAGCACGCCGGCCCACCCACAGGGAGAGGTCGTTGCGCGCCATGGACGATTCGCACTCCGATAGCACGATTCCGCCCCACGAGTGGTACGCGCAGAGCCTGTTCGACCACGCACGGGCATTCATAGAGCGCCACTACGGCGATCACCATCTCACCGCCGCCGATGTTGCCCGGGGAATAGGCTGCTCGCGGGCAGCGCTTTACCGCATGTTCGCGCGTCGCGGACAGACGGTAGGGCAATGCATTCGCGATGCTCGTCTGGACCGGGCCCGTTGGCTGCTCGAGAACGCCGCGCCGGAAGTTCCCATCGGTGTGATTGCTGACCGCTGCGGTTTCGACGACCTGTCCAGCTTCGGCAAGAGTTTCCGGCGGCGTTATGGCGTGTCCCCGCGAGAATATCGTCGCCGGGCGGGTGCCCGCTGATTCCCGCGGAAGCGCGCACTGATCATGTCGAAACCGGAATGTTCCGGTTGGCACCCGTTTTTCCGTCGGGTTCCGCAAGTAACCGGATACGCTGGGCCCAATAATCGAAACAACTAACCGAATTCCCGATACGCGCTGACTAACGCCGAAAGCAGGTCCCGGGAGAGACTGAAATCGTCGCAATTAGCCGTTTCCTTGAAAGCACGGCGAAAGCGACGAACGGTGTCAGGACAATGGCGCTTATTTTCCAGTTCGCATGAAGGAGTATTCCCATGGTCGACTACAGCCTGCAACTGCTCTTCGACAAGAAGGCGCTGCGTGAGGTCAAGGACGCCAAGCAACGGATCATGTTGGCAAAGCCCGTCAACGGGGAGTCGCCGAACGTGATCTGGCTGTCCATCGATCCGTTTCAGAGCACGGAGGTGACCTGGTCGGAAGAGTACGGCATTTACGCTTCCAACGCGGCGTTCAAGCACGGTGCCAACATCGTCAAGATCTCCGAGACCGGGGTGCCGGCCCAGGATGGCGCGTTCTACACGCTGACGCCGGAGACGGTGTTCGAGGGGCCGGTTTCCGACGGGAGCGTGCCCCGTGGGACGTTTGCCGCGCACAACCACGTGCCCTTCAACGCCGATCCGTCCCTGACGTTCGGGCTTACGCAGTCGGCGCTGATCAACCAGGAGCCTGCAGAGCGCAAGCCCATTTCGGCGACGCCGGTACTGGCGACCCAGTCGGTGACGATGACGCCGTTCACCTACGTCTATGTCTGGCTGCAGTCGGAGTTCCGCAGCGAGACGATCATCAGCCGGATTTTCGGCACGCACACAGTGGCGAAGTTCGGTGGTGGCGTCAACGACATCACCCTGCAATACAACGCCCAGCTCGGCAAGTTCACGCCCAGGGACGAATGACGGTCGTCACTGCCCGAACCCGGCTGCATTGCAGCCGGGTTCGCTGGACACGGCGATTGCCGGGCACGCTGCGTTCTTTGTATTGGGAATCACGAGATGAGAAATGAAACGGAGGCAATTCGATGGAACCGTACGATATCACCCGTTTGCCGAGCGACCTGCCGGCGTGGTTGTCCGATCGATTGCTCGAACCGATTCTCTATGTCGAAGGCGGTTGGGAATACTGGTTGCAGATCGATTTCCCAAGCTGGCTCGATGTCAAAAGCGGGATGCAATACGATTTTCGTCGCGAAGTGACGGTGGGCAGCGTTCGTCTCGACTGGCTCATTAACGACAATTCTTTCAATGCAGAACACTGGGCCGTGGAGCTCAAGGCGCAGACCCACAAATATCCGATGGACCGATTCGTGCGCGCGGTCAAGGCGGACCTGGACAAGCTCTCTCGGCTCGACCGCGGGGCGTTCGAGCCGCTGATGGTGGCGGCCGCTATCGATGAGACCACCTACGACGCGCTCGTGACGCAGTTGGGGTTCACCGACATCTGCCAGTGGGGTAGCCAGGTGGCGTTCGTGTGGCGGCAGCCGTAGAAATGCGTGCGCCCCCGGGGGTTGCACGGACAACGTGACGCGCCCGGTGTCGGCGGCCGGAAACGGGCGCAAACACCGGTCGCGTTCTTGAAGGCACGTTATCACGATGAAATGCGATGCCCGTATCGGGCTGTTCATGCGCCGGCACGATTGACGATCGTCATGGCCGGACGCGGGTGACCGGTCAGCCGGGTCCGCTGCCCACCCCGATGCGCGCCGGGGGGGCGGCCGGGGCATCGCTATCGGCTACCCCGTCGATCCAGGTGCCGACGACGCGCAGATCGTCGTCGAGGGCGACGAAATCGGCGCGGTAGCCCGGACGTATGCGGCCGTACTCGGCATCGATGCCCAGGAAGGCGGCCGGGTAGAGGGAGGCCATGCGCAGCGCCTCCTCCAGGGGCAGGGCGAGAAGGTCCACCACGTTGCGCACGGCGCGGTCCATGGTGAGGTCGGAGCCGGCGAGGGTGCCCGTGGCGCTGGTGACACGGCCATTGGCGCGGTAAATGGTCTGGCCGAGGAACTCCAGCTCCCTGTGGGTCGATCCCGCCGCGTGCACGGCGTCGGTGACCAGCATGATACGCCCGCGCATTTTCGCGCTCACGGCGACCCGGGCAGTCGCCGGGTGGACGTGGTGCCCATCCACGATCAGCCCGCACCAGGTATTCTCGCCGGCGAGGGCGGCGCCGACCACACCCGGCTCGCGGCTGGTCATGGGCGTCATGGCATTGAACAGGTGCGTGAAGCCCCGCAGGCCTTCGCTCTGGGCGCGGCGGATGTCCGCATAGGTGCCGGCAGTGTGCCCGGCAGCGACGATCACGCCGCGTTCGCTGAGCTCGGCGATGAAACCTTCCCTGACGCGCTCGGGGGCAACCGTGACGAGGGTGGTCGCCTCGTCGCCGAGCCTCGAGAGAAGCGTCACGGCGTCGGGCTCGGGTGTGCGGATCTTCTCCTCGCGATGAATGCCTTTGCGTTTGGGGTTGAGGTAAGGCCCTTCGAGATGGATGCCGAGCAGCCCGGGCATGGCCGCGCGGCGTGCTTCGGCCACTGCGTTCAGGGCCCGCTCCATCACCGCGCGATCGTCGGAGATCAGGGTAGGCAGAAGACCGGTGGTGCCGTGGCGCCGGTGAGCGGCGACGATGCGGGCGATCCCCTCGCTGCTGGGCTCGTCGTTGAAGAGCACGTCGGCACCGCCGTTCACCTGGGTGTCGATGAACCCCGGTGCGATGATCAGCCCGTTCAGGTCCACGGCATCCGCGATCGGGTCAACCCCGCTTGGCTCGGGGACGACGCTCACGACGCGCCCGCAGTCGACGAACACCGTGTGCCGGTCCAGCATGCGGTCGCCATCGAATACCCGTGCGTTGCAAAGCGCTTTCATGCAGTCACTCCCATGGGCCTCGTGCCTTGCTCCATCGGCGCACAGACCGGCTGACGCATGACAATACCTCTGAGAAGATTAGTCACTTCCATCCTTGGCCAGTATCAGTCCGCCGTCCATAGCATCGCCGCGGGCGGCGACCAGATGTGCTCGTAATGGTTCGCCGATGGCGGGGCGCAGCCGTTCGCCGAGTCCGCCCAGTATGCATACGTGTTCGGCGCCCAGCTCGATCATCCCCCGTATCAGCCTCTCCGCCTCGGCCAGCTCGCGGGCGATGAGCTCCTGTGCCAGCGTATCGCCGCCATCGGCGTGGTCGCAGACGAGACGGGCGAAGCGCGCGTAGTCTCTCGGCGTCGCGGTGCTCTGCCAGCCGACCACGGTGTTCGGGTCCCGCTGGAAGTGCTCCAGCACGGCTTCGGTGAGCACCGTGGCGGGGCGGAAACCGTCCAGTGCCAGTAGCGACTCGCGCAAGGCGAGCAGCCCGAGCCAGGCGCCGCTGGCATGGTCGGAGGCCGGGAAGCCCAGCCCGCCGACGCTACGGAAACGGCCGCCGTGGCGAATCATGCCGCAGGAGCCGGTGCCTATGATGAGGATGGCACCGTCGCCTCCGGCGAAAGCACCGAGCTGCGCGGTGTGCGCGTCGGTGAGGATGCGTGCCCGCGCGAACGGATGCGGGTGAGCGAGCATCGATGCACGGTCGCATTCCCGTACGGCGCCAGCGAGACCCAGCCCCGCTGCCGTGTGCGCGAGCACCGACAGTTCCAGCCCCGCCGCCGCCAGCGCCTGCTCCGTCGCTGCAACGATGCTCGCCCAGGCTGTATTCACGCCGCGCTGGACGTTCGCGCAGCCGGCGCGGCCCTCCGCGAGCGCATGACCGACGTGGTCGTACAGGCGTGCGCGGCAGGCGGTGCCACCGCCGTCGACGCCCACGAAGTAGCGGATGTCAGCCATGGCATTGCTCCGCGGCGAGTCGCCGGGCTTCATTCTCCACGTGTTCGTAGTACTCGACCTGCTGCAGCAGGCTCGCGGCATCCCGGTCGACGAGGATTACCGCATCGTTGTGCCATTGCAGCGCAGACGCCGGCACCATGGCGCTCAGTGGGCCTTCCACGGCATTGCGAACCGCCGGCGCCTTGGCGCGTCCGGTAGCCAGCAACAGTACTCGCCGGGCGTCCAGTATGGTGCCGATGCCCATTGTGATCGCCAGCCGCGGCGGTGTCTCGCCGGGGCCGAAGAAACGGCTGTTCGCCTCGATGGTGCTGGGCGTGAGGGTTTTCAGCCGGGTGCGCGAGGCCAGGCTGGAGGTCGGCTCGTTGAACCCGATGTGACCGTTGCGGCCGATACCCAGCACCTGCAGGTCGATGCCGCCGGCGTCGCTTATCGCCTGCTCGTAGCGTTGCGCCTCATCGGCCGGGTCGGCAAGCCCGTCGGGAACGTGGGTGCGGGACGGGTCGATATCCACGTGATCGAAGAGCTCCCGGTTCATGAACGCACGATAGCTCTGCGGGTGATCCGGGGCGAGTCCGACGTATTCGTCGAGATTGAATGACGTCGCGCGCGCGAAACTCACCGCACCCGCGTGGTGTCGGCGAATGAGCTCGCCATATAGCCGCACCGGCGTGCTGCCGGTGGCGAGCCCGAGAACGCAATCCTGCCCGGGCGCAAGCGCCTCGCAGACACAATCCGCCGCGATGTGGGCCACGTGGTCCGCGCTCTCAGTGATGATCACGCGCATCGAACTTCCTCCTCGTCGGGGCCTGCCGCCCGTCTGCTCAGTGAGCGTACGTCAAAAGATACCTTTTAAATACCATGCGCGCAATACCAGCCCCGCAGGCGCCCGGCGATTGCCGGTAGTGTCGGCGATTCGGGACGCCATGGCACAACAGGTGTGACATGTGGGTTGCAATGGATGCTTAATGGTTCTATTATCTCGGCGAATCTACAACCCAATAAAGGCCGATTCGGGCTGGTCGGCTCCCAGAGGAGAGGATTGGTTTGATAAAGCGGTGGGTGGAACAAACAGAGGATTGGTCGGT
Organism: Arhodomonas sp. AD133; assembly: GCF_051195215.1. Classification (NCBI taxonomy): domain Bacteria; kingdom Pseudomonadati; phylum Pseudomonadota; class Gammaproteobacteria; order Chromatiales; family Ectothiorhodospiraceae; genus Arhodomonas; species Arhodomonas sp. AD133. The sequence continues at coordinate 59,814 of NZ_JBNAZM010000016.1, forward strand.
GCTACCACACCGCTCGAGCCCTGTTGCTCGCCGTGGGCGTCGCGATTGCCATACCATTGGCATCAGGGTGTGGCCGCCGGTGCGACCGCATTGCCCTCATAGCGACGCGAAGGGAGAGGAGCCAATGGGCCAGCTTGAAGAACGAGTATACGGGCTGTTCGGCGAAGCGGGATCGCTGACCCGGGAGGGAGCGCCGCTTTACATGCAGATGCAGGCGCGCCTGCGGGCGGCCGTGCGTGACGGTGCGTTGCGCGCCGGAGAGGTTCTGCCGCCGGAACGTGAGATCGCCAACGCCATGGGTGTCTCGCGGGTGACCGTGCGACGGGCGATTGACGATCTGGTCGACGAGGGGTTGCTCACCCAGCGTCAGGGCGCGGGCACCTTCGTGACCGACCGCGTGGAGCAGCCGCTCAACCGTCTGCGCAGCTTCAGCGAGATCATCCGCGAGCGCGGCCAGGAGCCGGGATCGCGCTGGCTGGAGCGGTCCGTCGCCATGCCGGGCGAGGAAGAGAAGCGCGCGCTTGCCCTCGACGACTTCGACGAGGTGACGCGCTTCTTCCGGCTGCGCACCGCCGACGGCAAGCCCATGGGGCTGGAGCTCGCGACAACGCCGACACGGTTTCTGCCGAATCCGTTCGAGGTGGAAGGCTCGCTTTACCAGGTTCTCGGTGCGCGAGGCCTGCGGCCGGTCCGGGCGCTTCAGCGTCTGCGGGCCGTCGCCGTTGACGAGCAGCGTGCTGCCTATCTCGACATCGCGCCCAACAGCGCGGTGCTCTACATCGAACGTCTCGGTCTCCTCGATGATGGCACTCCGGTAGAGTTCACACGCTCTTGGTTTCCCGGTGATGCTTACGACTTCGTGGTGGAAATCCAGCACCAGACGGCAGGTGTGCCCGCCCAGCGACAGGCGGCACAGCAGGCCGGAAGTACAGAGGAGTGAACGAGATGACGGCACTACGCAACGATTCTGTCTGGCAGCGGCTCGTGGCGCACAGCGAGCGCCTGCAAGGGCGCCGTATAGAGGCTCTGTTCGATGCCGACCCGGCCCGCTTCGAGCGCTATTCCCATCGTGCCGGGGGCGTGCTGCTCGACTATTCCAAGAACCTGCTCGACGATGCGGCGCGCGAGGACCTGCTGGCCCTCGCCGAGTCCCGGGACGTGGCCGGGTGGCGGGAACGGCTGTTCGCCGGTGAGCACATCAACAACACCGAGGATCGGGCGGTGCTCCACGTTGCCCTGCGTCAGCCCGGCGTATCCCGGCCCGTCGATGGCTACGACGCCGGTGAGGCCGTGGCGCGGGAGCTCGAGCGGATGACCGCGTTCGCCGAAGCCGTTCGCAGCGGTGAAGCTACCGGCATCAGCGGCCGCGCTTTCACCGACGTGGTGAGCATCGGTATAGGCGGCTCCGACCTGGGCCCGCGACTGATTGCTGACGTGCTGGCGCCATGGGCCGCCGGCGGGCCGCGCCTGCATTTCGTCTCCAATGCCGACGGTGCCGAGGTAGCCACCGTACTCCGCGGGCTTGATCCGGAGACCACGCTGTTCGTCGTGGCCAGCAAGAGTGGCGGCACCCGGGAGACCCTGCTCAACGCGGAGACGGCGATCGCCTGGTTCGGCAACGGTGCTGACCGTGCCGAGGTGCTCGCACGGCATTTCGCCGGCGTTTCCGCCAGCCAGGACAAGCTCGCCGATCTGGGGATCGCCGCCGAGCGCCGGTTCCGGCTCTGGGACTGGGTCGGTGGCCGCTACTCGCTGTGGTCGGCGGTGAGTCTGCCGGTGATGATGCACCTCGGCCCATCGATCTTCCGCGAGTTCCTTGCCGGTGGTGCCGATATGGACCGCCACTTCCGCGAGGCGCCGGCCGAGGAGAACCTGCCGGTACTCCTCGCGCTGCTCAACGTCTGGAATACCACTGCCATGGGCGCCGCCAGCCAGGCGATTCTGCCTTATGACTGGCGTTTGCGCCGGCTGCCGGATTACCTCCAGCAGGCGGAGATGGAGAGCAACGGCAAGCGTGTCACCCGCGAGGGCGAGCCGGTGTCGACGCACACGGGCGTGGTGCTCTGGGGGCGCTCCGGGATCGACGGTCAGCATGCGTTCTACCAGTTCCTGCACCAGGGCACGCAGGTCGTGCCGGCGGACCTCATCTGCGCCGTCGCCGACGAGGACGACCTGCCGGAGCACCGTCGTGAGCTGCTGGCCAACTGCCTCGCGCAATCGAGGGCGATGATGCTCGGCGTCGACGAGGAGACGGTGCGCGCGGAGCTGGCCGCCGATGGCATCAGCGGTGATCGGCTCGATCTCCTCGCCGCCCACCGGGTGCACGAGGGTAACCGGCCCACCAACACCTTGCTGCTGGACCGGCTCGACGCAACGGGGCTCGGCCGCCTGGTGGCGCTCTACGAGCACCGGATCTTTGTCGAAGGCGTGATCTGGGGGATCAATTCCTTCGACCAATGGGGCGTTCAGCTCGGCAAGACGCTCGCCGGAGAGCTGCGCGGCGCGCTGCAGCCGGGGGCCGATGCCGGAACGTTCGACGGCTCCACGACGGGGCTGCTGGGCGTTATCCGCGGGGGCGGATAGCGCCCCGGGGCGGGCCGCGCCGGGCACGGTAGAAGCGGGCGTCCCAGGGATAGCGAGAGCCAATGACGCCGGAGGGGGGCGTCGGCTCTCCCGGAGTTCGGGGAGCGGGTGAAAGCCCGGTCCGGACCTTCCCTGCAAAAGAGAATGCGCCAACACAGGAGGGGAGCGCACAATGAGAAAACGCTCGCATCTGACCACTACCGCACTGGCGGTGGCCGCCGCACTCGGCGGTGGTCTCGCGGCCGGGGGTTATGCTCCCCCGGCACAGGCCGCCGGATTCATCGACGATTCCGACGTCAGCGCCAACCTTTTCTACTTCCAGCGCAACCGCGTGCGCAAGAACGACGACGGCGATTACGTCACCAGCCTCAATCACGGCACGGCACAGGCGAACGTGGCCTTTACGTCCGGCTACGCGGCGGACACCGTCGGCTTCGATTTCTCCGCCTTCGGTGCCCATGACCTGGTCTTCGACGAGAGCAGCGCACCGGATCACGAGTTCGCGTTCTTCGAGGACGAGTACGCCGAGTACTTCGAGGAGGGGTGCACTGCTGCCGATTGCCCGCCGGAGAGCGGGGTGAGCATCTCCCAGGCGGCGGCGAAAGTGAAGTTCCTCGACGGTAGCGTGAAGGCCAAGGCGGGTCTCACGCAGCTGTCCGTGCCGGGGGTGATCGGCGTCAACTGGTCCTATCAGCCAGGCACCTACCGTGGTGCCCAGGTGGAGGGCAACTTCGACAACCTCTACCTCACCTATGCCTGGGCGGACGAGTACAAGGCACCCTGGTACAAGCGCACGGCGCCGTTCAGCGCGGTCAAGGCGTGGAACGTCCCGAGCGCCGGCGACGACGCCGAGGTCGATTTCATCCACGGTGTCGGCGCCCGTTACAGCTTCGACAACGGTTTCGGTATCCAGGCGGGGTACGGCGAGGCCGAGGATCTTTCCCAGTCGTATCACCTGAAGCTTTCCGACGATTACGACGTGCTCGACGGGCTGGACGTCAGCTATCAGTTCTATGGCACCGAGACGGAAGGCGAGTTCAGCTACTACGAGGACATGGCCTGGCTGCAGGCGCTCACCTCGAAGCTGCGCAGCGGACCCTATACGTTCCGCGCGGAATTCACCGCGGTGGAGGCCGAAGGGGCGGAGGGCAACTACCTTCCGCGCCTGACCCGCGGTTACTCCAACTCCCAGGGCGGCCTGGAGATCTGGTGGGACGCCCGCTCCGACTGGAACGAACACAACGAGAAGGCGGTATTCCTGGGTGTCTGGCGCGATCTCGACGACTGGGTCGGCGCCCCGGGGTGGAACGCCGGCGTTTCCGCCGCTTACGGCTGGGATGCCACCAAGCAGATGCAGACCGCCGACGGCGACTGGGTGGACGATCCGGACGCGCCCACCGGCGAGGAGTCGGCGATCAACCTGGACCTCTCCTACAAGGTCCAGGAAGGCAACCTCAAGGGCACCTTGTTCAAGCTGCACTACACCAACTACAACAACCACCAGGATGAGCTCGGCAGCTGGTACTACCCCAATATGTTCCAGTCCGAGCATGACGTGAAGTTCCACATCATCATGCCGCTGAACATCTAGGCGGCGCCGGCGCGGTCGGTGCCGCCGGCCGCGCTGCTGCTCGTTCGCAATCAACGAGGAGAGCAATAATGAGCAAACGGATTTTCGGTATGGGCAGCGCGGCGGCACTGGGATTCGCCGCGGCCCTGGGGGGCTATACCGGTAACGCGGTGGCCAACGGGGCGACCAGCGTGACCGTGGTGCCGGAGTTCTATACGGCGTTCACCCGTAACTTCAACCCGTTCCTCTCGAGCCGCCTGCATACGACGCAGCAGTTCATCTACGAGCCTCTGGCCGTGTTCAACGAGGCGCATGGCAACGAGCCCGTCTTCCGCCTGGCCACGGATTACGAGCTCGCCGACGATTTGAAGAGCATCACGTTCACCCTGCGCGAGGGGGTGAAGTGGTCCGACGGCGAGGCATTCAACGCCGATGACGTCGTGTTCTCGTTCAACCTGGTCAAGGACAACGAAGAGCTCGACATCGAGGGCATCAACGAGTGGGTCGAGCGTGCCGTCAAGGTGGACGAGCACACCGTGCGCTATGAGCTCAAGGCCGCCAACAGCCTGATCGCCAACGAGATCGTGTTGACGCCCATCGTTCCCGAGCACGTCTGGGGCGACGTGGACAACCCGGTCACTTACACCAACGAGAACCCGGTGGGCACCGGCCCGTTCACCGAGATCCGTGATTTCTCCCAGAATCTCTACGTCCAGTGCGAGAACCCCGATTACTGGGACGCGAGCAACCTGGACGTGGACTGTCTGCGGGTCCCGCAGATCGCCAACAACGATCAGCTCCTCGCCAAGCTGATCAACGGCGAGCTCGACTGGACGTCGTCGTTCGTGCCGGACATCGAGGCCACCTACGCCTCCAAGAGCGAGAACTACAACTACTGGTTCCCGGAGGCAGGCACCACGGCGCTGGTGCTCAACTACGAGGCCCCGGCCGAGGGTGACCGCGAGGCCATCAACTCCATCAGCTTCCGCCGGGCGCTGTCCATGGCGGTGGACCGCGAGGCGGTGGTGGACTTTGCCGCTTACGGCTACGGCGCGCCCAACCACGATGCCTCCGGCATCTGCTCCAACCAGGCAGCCTGGCGCGACGAAGCCGTCTACGAGCAGTACCAGCCGTACATGACCTATTCGCCGGAGAAGGCCAAGGCCATGCTCGACGAGGCGGGCTTCACCGACGGCGACGGCGACGGCTTTCGCGAGACGCCCTCCGGCAAGCCCATCGAGCTCACCATCATTACGCCCAACGGCTGGACGGACTTCAACAACGTCGGGATGATCACCGCCGAGATGCTCGGCGAGGTGGGCATCCGCGCCGAGGCGTCCACGCCGGAGTTCGCCGTGCTCAACCAGAAGATGGCCCGCGGCGACTACGACGTCTCCTTCACCAATTACTTCTACGGCCCGACGCCGTTCACCTACTTCGATCGCGCCTACAACTCCAAGTACCAGGCCGGCGAGCAGTTCGGCCGCTTCGCCATGCACCACTTCGAGGACGAGAAGCTCGACAACCTCATCGACTCGTTCCTCAAAACGCCCACCAAGCAAGCGCGTGAGGGCGTGGTGCACAAGATCCAGGAGCGGATTGCCTCGCAGCAGGTCACGGTACCGGTGTATTGCAGTGCGTACTTCTACCAGTACAACACCAGCGATCTCGCCGGCTGGTGGAACGAGGACAATGCGCGCGGACGCCCAATGATCTGGGCCGGCATTCCCGAGCGTCTCCTCCATGTCCTCGACCTGAAGCCCAGGCAGTGAGGGCTCGCCTTGGGGCGGCCTGACGGCCGCCCCTGTTCTGATTCGCGCTCACGCGCGTGCCATGCATCTGCGGGTATCGACGAGGCGGTCAACACGAGTTCGAGCCAATGGGATTTTTCCTGAGACGACTGAGTTTCTACCTGGTCGCCTTTCTTGTGGCGGCGACCATCAATTTCGTGCTGCCGCGCATCATGCCGGGGGACCCGGTGACCATGATGTTCGCTTCGGCCAACGCGCGCATGACGCCGGAAATGGTCGAGGCGCTGAAGAAGGTCTACGGCTTCGTCGACGGGCCGCTATGGCAGCAGTACTTCACGTATCTGGGGAACGTGTTCACCTGGAATCTGGGCACCTCCACCCAGTTCTTCCCCGAGACCGTCAATGCCGTGCTCGGTCGCGCCTTCGGCTGGTCGCTGTTCCTCGCCGGTACGGCCATCGTGCTCGCTTTCTGCGTGGGCTCGCTCATGGGCGTGTTCGCCGCCTGGTTCCGCGGCGGGCGCTACGACGCCATCGCCTCGCCGGCGATGATGGTCTTCCAGGCGGTGCCGCCGGTGGTGATCGCGTTGCTGGCGCTGTTCACCTTCGGCGTCGGCCTGCAGTGGCTGCCCACCGGCTACGCCTACACCCCCGGCATGGATCCGGGCTGGAGCTGGGCGTTCGCCGCGGACGTGGCGCGCCACGCGGTGATGCCCATCGCCTGTGCCGCACTCATTCAGGTGGGCGGCTTTCTCATCACCATGCGTAACAACATGATCAACCTGCTCAACGAGGACTTCATCACCATGGCCAAGGCCAAGGGGCTGGCCGAGAACCGGGTGATCTTCAACTATGGCGCCCGCAACGCCATCCTGCCCACGGTCACGGCGCTGTCCATGGCGCTGGGCACGGCCATCGGCGGGCAGCTCATCATCGAGATCGTCTTCAATTACCCGGGCCTGGGCACGGTGCTCTACAAGGCGATCCTCGCCCGCGATTACCAGGTCATCCAGGGCCAGCTACTGCTGATGACCATCTTCATGCTCACCTTCAACTTCATCGCGGATCTGCTCTACGTGGTTCTCGATCCGCGCCTGCGCCGGGGAGGGGCCTGACACCCATGCGCATGCCAAGCTTTCTGCGCATCCTGCTCGGCAACGCCAAGGCCTCCACGGGGCTCGCCATCGTCGTGCTGTTCGTGGTGGTCTCCATCGGTGCGCCGTTGATCGCGCAGCACGAGCCGGATCGCCGCGTCGCCCGGCCCCACGAAGCGCCGAGTGCCGAGCATGTCCTGGGTACCACCCGCATGGGCCGGGACGTATTCTCCCAGGTGCTCCACGGCGGGCGCGTGTCCATTTCCGTGGGGGTCGGCGCGGGGCTCATCGTCTGCGCCCTGGCGGTGGCCATCGGCGTGACGGCCGGCTATTTCGGCGGGCTGGTGGACGAGGCGCTCACGTTCGTGATGAACGTCATGCTGGTGATTCCGCAGCTGCCGTTGCTGTTCGTGCTCGCGGCTTTCCTGGGGGAGACCTCGCCGCTGACCATCGCGCTCATCATCGGCATGACCTCGTGGGCGTGGGGCGCCCGCGTTGTGCGGGCGCAGACGCTGGCGTTGCGGGAGAAGGAGTTCGTCAAGGCCGCGCAGGTGCTCGGCGAGCCCGCCTGGCGCATCGTCCTCGTGGAGATCCTGCCGAATCTGATCTCCATTATCGGCGCGACGTTCATCGGCTCGGTGATGTACGCGATCATGACCGAGGCCACGCTCGAGTACCTCGGCCTCGGCGATCCCAACATCGTGAGCTGGGGCATCATGCTCTACAACATCCAGACCTCCTCCTCGATCCTGGTCGGGGCCTGGTGGGAGGTGATCGCGCCCTGTGCCGCGCTGATCCTGCTGGTCATCGGGCTCGCGCTGCTCAACTTCTCCATCGACGAGATCGCCAACCCGCAGCTTCGTTCCCATCGGGGCGGCGGCCGCCTGAAGCGGCTGTTCGCCCGCAAGCCACGACTCCAGGAGGAAGCCGCCTGATGGCATCCGAGGATCCACAGCTGGCGGTGCGCAATCTCTGCGTCGATTACGTTACCGACGTCGGTCCCGTGCGCGCCGTCGACAATGTCAGCTTCGAAATAGGCCGTGGCGAGATATTCGGCCTGGCCGGGGAGTCCGGCTGCGGCAAGAGCACGGTGGCGTTCGCCGTCACCCGGCTCACCAAGCCGCCGGCCACCATCGCCGGCGGCGAGGTCCTGCTCGGCGGCGAGAACGTGCTCGACTTCACCGGCCGGCGCCTGCAGCAGTACCGCTGGGGCGAGGTGAGCATGGTCTTCCAGAGCGCGATGAATGCGCTGAACCCGGTGCTCAATCTCGAGGAGCAATTCCGCGACGTGCTGCAGACGCACACCCGCCTGACCCGGCGCCAGGCGCGGCTGCGCGCCCAGGAGCTGCTGGAGCTGGTGGATATTCACCCCAACCGGTTGCGGGACTACCCGCACCAGTTCTCCGGGGGTATGCGCCAGCGCCTGGTGATCGCCATCGCGCTCGCGCTCAATCCCAAGCTCATCATCATGGACGAGCCCACCACGGCACTCGACGTGGTGGTGCAGCGGGAGATCCTGCAGAAGATTCACGCCCTCAAGGAAGAGTTCGGCTTCTCGATTCTGTTCATCACCCACGATTTGAGTCTCATGGTGGAGTTCACCGACCGTATCGGGGTGATGTACGCGGGGCAGATCATCGAGAGCGCGCCGTCGCTGGCGGTGCTCGAGAAGCCGTTGCATCCCTACACCGAGGGGCTGCGCAACTCCTTCCCCTCGCTCACCGCGCCCAAGCAGCGGCTCACCGGCATTCCGGGCAGCCCGCTCAATCTCCGTGAGGTGCCGCCGGGCTGCCGCTTCCAGGCGCGCTGCCCGCAGGCGTTCGACGCGTGCTTTCGCGAGCCCACGGTGCTCGCGGACGTCGAGCCCGGGCACTACAGCCGCTGCCACCTCCATACCCGGGCGCACGAGCAGCCGTCGCCCGAAATCTTCCAGCGCGAGCGCGTGGGGTAAGCGATGGAACAGGCCAGGGACAACGACGCGGTGCTCGAAGCCCGCAACCTGATCAAGGATTTCCCGCTCCATACCAATGGGTTGAAACGCCCGATGATGCGGGCGCTGAACGATGTCTCGTTCACCCTGCACAAGCGCCGCGCGCTGGCGGTGGTGGGCGAGTCCGGCTCGGGCAAGAGCACCACCGCGCGGCTGATCGCGCGCATGTACCAGCCCACGGAGGGCGAGATCACTTACCGCGGGCGCTCCATCGCGAGCATCCGTGGCCGGCGCGCGTCACTCGCCTATCGCGCCTCGGTGCAGATGGTCTGGCAGGACCCCTTCGGCTCGCTCAACCCGACGCACACCATCTACCACCATATTGCCCGGCCGCTGTTACTCCACCGCAAGGTCTCGGGGCGGCGGGAGTGTCGCGAGCGGGTTCATGACCTCATGGACCAGGTGGGTCTGGTGCCGGTGGTGGAGACCGCGGACAAATACCCCCATCAGCTCTCCGGGGGGCAACGCCAGCGGGTGAACATCGCGCGCAACCTGGCGGTGGACGCTGAGGTGGTGCTCGCCGACGAGCCCACGTCAATGCTCGATGTCTCCATCCGCGCGGGCATCCTCAATCTGCTCGAGGACATGAAGCACGAGCGCGGCCTGGCGCTCATGTACATCACCCACGATCTGGGCACCGCGCGTTATCTCGCCGAGGAGGTCGCGGTGATGTACGTCGGCCACATGGTGGAGTGGGGCGACTCCGAGTCCGTCATCCAGAATCCGCAGCACCCCTACACACAGCTGCTCATCTCGGCGGTGCCCAATCCGGACCGCAGCATCCACGAGCGTCTGGAAGGGGAGAAGGGGGAAATCCCCTTGTGGACGCCGCAGACCCGCGGCTGCCCGTTCGCCGGGCGCTGCCCGCACACGCGTTCGGCCTGTCACGACGTCATGCCCGGCACTACCGAGGTGGCGGCGGGGCACTACGTGCGCTGCCACCTCTACGGCGAGTAGGCGGATTATGAGGATTCGCGTCAATCATCTCGGTTACGAGCGCCGCGGGCCGAAGCGCGCGCTGGTCGAAGGGGCGCCCGAGGGGGCACGTGTGGCCATCGCACCGGCTTCCGATGCCGGCGTGCACCGGCGCTGGCGCCTGCCCGAAGCGTCGGCAACGCCGGGCTGGTCGGTGCGGGCGGCCAGCGAAGTGCGCTTCGACGACTGGCAGGAACCGGGCGAGTGGTCGCTGGTGCTGGAGGATTCCCAGGGGCGCGTGCTCTCCCGCTCGGCGGTGTTTTCCGTGACGGACGGTCTGCTGCGACGGCGCACGGTCTCCGATGTTGTCTTCGGCCTCAAGTCCCAGCGCTGCAGCGGCCGCTTCGAGCGCGCCGATGCGGATGTGCCGGTGGTAGGCAGCGAGGATCGCCGCGTGGATGCCCGCGGCGGCTGGTACGACGCCTCCGGCGATGTGAGCAAGTACCTGAGTCACCTTTCCTACGCCAACTACTTCAACCCGCAGCAGACGCCGCTCGCGGTATGGACGTTGCTGTTGTCCGCGGAGCGCCTGGACGGACGCGGTGAACCGGCCGCGCGGCTGGGCGAACGGATGCGCGAGGAGGCATGTCACGGCGCGGATTTCCTGGTGCGCATGCGCGCGCCGGAAGGACCGTTCTACATGACGCTCTTCGACCGCTGGTCGAAGGACGTCGGCGAGCGCGCGTTGTGTGCCTATGCCGGCCCGGATGGCCGCAAGACCGATGCCTGGCAGGCGGGTTTCCGCCAGGGCGGCGGCATGGCCGTCGCCGCACTCGCCGCGGCCTCGCGTCTTGCCGGGGGAGGGGCGTTCGCCGCCGACGACTACCTCCACGCCGCGCGCTGCGCCTACGACGACCTGCTCGCCCACAACCGCGCCTACCTGGACGATGGCGAGGAGAATCTACTCGACGAGTACTGCGCGCTGATCGCCGCCGACGAGCTCTACCGGACCACGGAGAATGCGTGGTACGCCGAGCAGGCGACGGCCTGGGCGGAGCGCGTGCTGGGCCGGGCCGTCGCCGGTGAAGCCTTCTTCTGGCAGGCGGATCGAAGCGGGCGCCGGCCGTTCTTCCACGCCTGTGACGCCGGCATGCCCGCCATCGCATTGCTGCGGGCGGCCGACGCCTCGGCGTCGGACCAGGCGGCGCGCCTGCGCTCGGTGGCCCTGGCGGCGGTGGACGACGAGCTCGCGCGCACGGCGGAGGTGGCGAACCCTTACCGCTACCCCCGCCAGGCGGTGAAGGCCGTCAATGCCACCGTGGAGACACGCTTCTTCATTCCCCACGACAACGAGACGGGGTACTGGTGGCAGGGCGAGAATGCGCGCCTGGCGTCGCTCGCCGCCATGGCCCTGCTCGCCGGGGAACGTACGGACGGTGAGCAAGCGCTCGCCTATCGCCAGTACGCGGGCGCCTGCCTGGACTGGGTGCTCGGCCTCAATCCCTTCGATGTCTGCATGCTCCACGGCCACGGGCGCCACAACGTGGCGTATCTGGACGCTTTTCCCAATTACCCCGGTGGTATCTGCAACGGCGTGACGGCGGGGGTGGTCGACGAGGACGACATAGTTTTCGCCCCGGAACCCTACGGCAGTGACGCGGCCTGGAACTGGCGTTGGACCGAGCAGTGGCTGCCCCACGCCGCCTGGTATCTGCTCGCGGCCGTGCTCGCCGAGGTGGCGTAGCGCCCGGCAGTCGCCATTGCGCAAGGAGGCCTCATGATCGATGCTCCCAACCTGAACGCCGTCTCCCACCCCACCAGGGGATGGCTCGATGCCCGAGTGGTGGACAACACCGACGGTGCCGTGCGCGTCGTCCTCACCATCGGCCACACACTCGGGCGGGCCCTACAGGACGGGCGTCTGCACCTGACCATCTTCAGGCACGTCGACGCTGCCGCCTGTGAAGGCCTTCGGCTGGAGAGCCACATCGGCAGCCATTGCCGGTTCGCGCTGGAGCGGGCGGTGCCCGCCCAGGGAGAGCTGGCGGTTACGTTGGTGATGGCATGCGAGCCCATGCGCCATGTCACCGATCTGCCGCTGGCAGCCTATCTGGTCGAGGCGGACACCGCCCTCACGATTCCCCTGGCGGTGCGCCGGCAGCCGCCACCCGGCGAGCCGGTACCGGCAGAGCCGTTGCCGGCGGCAGCGGAGCTCGGGCTGATTCCCTGGCCGACGACGATCAACCGGGATGCCGGTGACTATCACCTGCAGCCGGCAGCGGGTGTCGCGGCTGAGGCGACAGCGGCGACCGCCGCCGCCGACTGGCTCTGCGAGGCGCTTGCCGCACACACGGGGGAGGTTCCGCCACGCCGGGCAACGGCGCCGGTGCGATTTGTCACCGACGACGAGTGCGCCGCAGGCGACTATGGACTGGCAGTGGCCGCGAACGGTGTCACCCTGACCGCCGCGGACTGCGAAGGATTCCGCAACGCCGTCGCAACGCTGCTGCAGCTGCTGCCCGCGGCCACCGATGGACGGCCGGAGGGGGGCTGGCGGTTACCGCGGCTTCACATCGCCGATACGCCGCGTTTCCTGCATCGGGGGCTGATGCTCGACTGCGGCCGCCATTTCCACCCGGTGCCGCGCATCCTTCGCCTGCTCGAGCACATGGCGCGGCTGAAGCTCAACGTCTTCCATTGGCACCTCACCGACGACGAAGGCTGGCGCCTGGAGATCGACGCCTGGCCGGAGCTCACCCGGCGGGGGGGCTGGCGCGGCGAAGGCGAGGTGCAGCCGGGCCAGTATTTCAGCGGCGCCGAGCGTCATGGCGGCAGCTATTCCCGCGCGGACGTCGCTGCCGTGGTCGAGCGCGCCGGGGCGCTGGGCATCACCGTCATTCCCGAGATCGACCTGCCCGGGCATTGCCGGGCGGCGCTGCAGGCGTTGCCGGAGGTGCTCGTCGACGAGGACGATCGCTCCGCGTACCGCTCGGTGCAGAACTACCCCGACAACGTGCTCTCGCCGGCATTGCCGGGTACGTGGCGGCTACTCGAAGACGTTCTCGATCAGGTCTGCGAGCAGTTTCCGGCGCCCTGGGTGCATGTCGGCTGCGACGAGGTGCCCGCAGGGGCGTGGTCCGGCAGTCCGCGCTGCCGTGCGCTCATGGAGCGGCTGGGCTTTACCGAAGCCCGTGAGCTGCAGGGCTACATGATGGGCCGGCTCCAGTCCATGCTCGCGGCGCGCGGACGCGGCCTGATGGGCTGGGAGGAAGCCATGCACGGTGACGCGCTGGCCCGTGGCGCCGTGGTCTTTCCCTGGACGGGTGAGGCGGCCGGTCTGGAGGCGGTGCGCAAGGGTTTCGACGTGGTTCTCCAGCCGGGTGAGTACGCCTATCTCGACCTGGCGCAGTCACACGATCCCGCCGAGCCGGGGCTGTGGTGGGCGGGTGAGCTGCCCCTCGATCAGGTCCACCGCTGGCAGCCACTCGCCGACGTGCCGGACGACGCCCCCGAGCGGCGGCACATCCGCGGTGTGCAGGCGGCGCTGTGGTCCGAGCTCATCCCCACCCGGGCACGCATGGATTACATGCTTTTCCCGCGCCTGGCGGCGCTGGCGGAAGTGGGGTGGTGCCAGGGCGATCGCCCGTCGCTCGCCGATTTCAAGGCGCGCTGGCGGCGCTGGTGCGTGCAGCTCGACCGCCTGGGCGTGAATTACCACCGCGGCTGACGCGGTTACCGGACGGCGATGCCCCGGCGGCGCCGGGGCATACCCCACACCGCAGGCCATAGGGAGGACCGAGCGAGAAACCGATCATCCGGCGCCGACGGAAAACCATGGACGAGACGGCGCCGGCGCCCCCGCAGAGCGGGGCAGAAGGGCCTTTCGACGGGCCCGGGAGCGGCCGCGGGGAGGCGGCCGTGTCATGGAGACGACAAGAGGAGAGTGCACGATGCAGAAGTGCAAACGCCATCTGGCGCTATTCGTTGCGGGCGCGATGACGTCCGTCATGGGGGCCGCTCAGGCGGCGGACGTCGTTACCGAGACGGAGGTGGGCCAGGATGCCTCCGGCGCGGTGGCGAGCGGCAGCCTTTCGGTACAGGGCGACGGCGATCCCACCCGTTACACCGGCGACCGGGTCCACGCCAAGCTCTTCTATGACTGGGACTGGGATCACCAGGATCCGGACAAGGACTTCGCCGGCTTCCGTCCCTACGACTATCACGTCTACACGGCGACACCCACCGGCACTGACTGGGAGGGCAATCTCAACTACACCCAGGGCGAGCGGATCACCGATGCCGAGCGTAACTGGGATGCCTCCAAGGAACGGCACGTGCCGTTCGACGTGACCTCCAGCGGCAAGATCGTCGGACTCTATGCCGGCGAGTGGGGCTACTGGGAGCGGGGTTATCCGTTCGATCTCATCGCCGCGAAGAACATTACCCACCTGTTCTTCTCGTTCTACGGTGTCTGTGACTACAACCGCGACGGCGCCACCGGCAATCGCGGTCTCGATACCATGAACGGCGAGACCGACTCCCACGCGTTCCAGACCATGCGCGCCTCCTGCGGCCAGGGTGAGGCGCCGTCCTTCGACGGTTCCCGCTCCGCGGATCTGGTGGACCTGGGCGTGGTGGAGCGCAAGCAGGACTTCGAGATCTCGAAGTACGACTACCTCGCCGAGCCCCACGCCATCGATGCCATGCGGGAGATGAAGGCGCGCTACCCGCACCTGAACGCCATGCTCTCCATAGGCGGGTGGTCGCTCTCGGACCCGTTCTACGACATGGTCAGCGATCCGCAGTGGCGGTCGACGTTCATCGACTCCGTGGTGGAGACGGTGCGCGCTTCCGACGGCCTGTGGGACGGCGTGGATCTGGACTGGGAGTTTCCCGGCGGTGCCGGTCTTTCCAGTGGCTTGACTCGCGGCTATGCCGCCGACCGGGACAACTTCGTCAAGCTCGTCGAAGAGCTGCGCGCCCGGCTCACCGAGGAGTTCGGCGAGGACTTCCAGCTCTCCGCGGCCATTTCCACGGATCCGGCGAAGATCGCGGCCATCGACCTCTCCCGGCTGAAGGATGACTTCACCTTCGTGAACGTCATGACCTACGACCTCTTCGGCGCCTGGGGCGCGGATCCGGGCCACCAGACCGGCGTGCGTGCCAAGCCGGTGATGGGGGCCTATGACGAGGCACCGGCCGATGAGTATGCCACCGACGAGATCGGCAACACGGTCGAGGTCGACGGCGAGCGCATCAACAAGCGGGAGAAGGTCGAGGGCTTCAGCGTCGAGGGGGCGATCAAGACCATCCAGCGCTTCTATCCGGACTTCCCCATGTCCAAGCTCGCCGTGGGCGCCGCCTCGTACAGCCGGGGCTGGGAGTATGTGAAGGTCGACGATGCCCACGACAAGATGCCCTGGCACGGCACCGCGCAGGAGTGGGGCGCCTACGGTGGCGACACGAAGCTCGGCATTCAGGGCACCTTCGAGCCGGGGGTCGCCGACTATCGTGATGTCTACGACAACTTCATCGCGCCCAACGGCGGCGACTGGCTCTACTATGACCGCCAGGCCGACGCCGCCTATGTCTGGAAGCCACGCCCGGACCACAGTGGTGACGGCAACAAGGTGGCGACCGTGCACTCCATGGACACACCGCGCTCGGTGATCGCCAAGGGCGACCTGGTCCAGGAGTACGATCTCGCCGGCCTGTTCGTGTGGGAGGCGCAGACCGACAACGGCATGATCCTCAATGCCGTCAATGCCGCGGTCTGCAACCAGCTCGACGGTGGCGGCTACTACGACTTCACCCAGCACTATGCCGGTGCGGTGGACACCGAGGTGCTGGCCACCGACGCGAACGGCTATGCCACCCAGGTGCGCGAGACCGTTTACGGCCCCCATGACTACCAGTTCCTCGGGGCGAGTCACTGCAGCGGTACGGAGCCGGGCAACCGGGCGCCGCTCGCCGACGCGGGCAGCAAGGTCTCGGTGGAGGGACCGGCGATCGTGGATCTGGACGCCAGCGGCTCCAGCGATCCGGACGGCGATACGCTGACGTATAGCTGGACCCAGGAGGCCGGCCCCTCGGCGACCCTCTCCGGGGCGGACACGGCCATGCCCAGTGTCGAGGTGCCTGAGGTTCAGGCGGAGACCGACTTCATCTTCCGTGTGAGCGTTGGCGACGGGAAGCAGTCGGACAGCGACCGGGTCACGGTGACGGTCACCACGCCCGGCGGGGGTGATGGTGGCGGCAATTGCCCGGCGACCTGGAGCGCCGACGTGGCGTACTCCGGGGGCGACACCGTGATGTACCAGGGCACCGAGTACCGCGCGAAGTGGTGGACCAAGGGTGACGAGCCCGGCTCCGGCAACGTCTGGGAAGTCGTCTCGGATTCCACCTGCAGCGATGATGGCTCCGGCGGCGGTGACACCGGCGGGGGCGACTCGGGTGATGGCGACGGCGCGAGCTGCGAAGCCTGGGACAGCACCATCGCTTACACGGCGGGTGACGTCGTGGTCTACGAGGGTACCGAGTACCGTGCCAAGTGGTGGACCAAGGGCGAGACCCCTGGCTCTGGTCAGAATGGCCCGTGGGAGGCGCTTGGCAGCGCTGACTGCGGCGCCTGACGCCGCGTAGCCGGTGATCGCGCCGGCCGAGCCGGTACACGAACGGGGCCCTCTCGGGCCCCGTCGCTTTCCGAACGTCGGTTCAGGCCGGGGTGAGCACGCAGAACCAGTGTTCGGCGCTCTGGCGTTCCTCCAGGTCAGTGTCGAAGCCCGCCGCGACGGCCATCTCCCGCACCGCCGACGGGCTCAGGCGGTTGACCAGCGGGGGGCCAACACGGCCGGGCCCGTCCGGGGCGAACTCCGCGACCAGCAGCCGCGTGTCCTCTGGAATCAGGCCGTGGACGTGGGCGAGCACACCCGCGGGGTCGTCGACATGGTGGAGCACCATCACCAGCAGCGCCGCGTCTACCGGACCGGGCAGGCTGGTGAGGCTCGCGACGTCGGCGTGCACGGCATGGATTTGCGTGAGGTGGTGCAGCGCCGTCGTGCGCTGAAGCATGGCGATCGCCTCGGCGGATTCGTCCACTGCGTAGACGCGGCCGTGCTCGCCCACGCGTTCGGCGGCGCGCAGTGAGACATAGCCCGGGCCCGAGCCGAGATCGGCGACGCTGGTGCCGTGGTGCAGCCGCACGGCGTCGAACCATTCCGTGACCAGCGGCGCACGCAGCGCCTGCCGGCCGAACTGACGCTGAAGCGATCCCCCGTCAGTAGCCCCGTTTGAAGTCGATGACATAGTCCAGCTCCTTGCCGGTCTGATAGCGCGCGTAGTTGTGGCGGAAGATATCGGCGATGTCCTCAGGGAAGCTTTCCGCGGCAACGTGGGGTGTTACGTAGCAGTTGTCGAGCTGCCACAGCGGTGAGTCGGTGGGCAGGGGCTCGGTTTCGAAGACGTCGAGCACGGCGCCGCCGATGCGCTGATCGCGCAGCGCTTGCGCCAGGGCGTCGCTGTCGATGAGCGGGCCGCGGCCGACGTTGATGACCCACGCGTGCGTCGGAAGGTGGCGCAGGGCCTCGGCGTCCAGGAGATGATGGGTTTCGGGCGTATCCGGCAACGTCAGCACCAGGTAGTCGAGCCGCTCCAGGAAGGCGTGCCATTCGTCCCCGGCGTAGACACGTGTCACCCCCACCACGTCGCCGGGGCTGCGCTTGTAACCGATGACGTCGAGCCCGAAGTGGTTGGCGGTACTGGCGATGTGCTTGCCGATGGAGCCGAGCCCGGCAATGCCCATGGTGCGACCGGCGAGACCGCGGTAGTCGAGGGGCTGCCAGCGAGCCTCGCGCTGCTGCGCCCGGAGCTGAAAGAACTGACGCTCGAGGGCGATCAGCCACCCGAAGACGTACTCGCTCATCAATGGGCCGAAGACATCCTTGACGCCAGTGAGCGTGTAATCGCGGCGCAGCCCTTCATCGAGCAGGGCATCCACACCCGCGAACGTGGACTGGACCCAGTCCAGGGCGTTGGCGTCGGCGAGCGCTTCGGCCACCAGGGCCGGCTTACCGAGCACGATGTTACAGTCGGTCACCGCCCGGCGTCCTTCCTCCGCCGTCGTCGCTTGTCGGATCTCCAGATCGGGCAGGTCGGCCTGCTCGATGAGGCGACGGTAGACATCGGCGTCTTCGGACAGGATGAGGGCGCGGTTCATGGGTTCTCTCCCGGTTGCGGTGACTTTCCGCCGCCCAGCATAGCTTACGACCTCCGCTAAGCCAGCAGGGGAGCGCGCGTTGGGTTCCGGAAACCGGCGTTGGGCGGCCCGAGCTGCGATCGTGCTTCCGGCCTGCCGGCGAATGCGATGGTGTTTTCCGGCCCTGCACCCACTGACGAACGGACTATTGTGTGCTGGAATGTAATCGATTACATTCCAGCGAAAAGCGGTTCGGCCGGCAGTCGAAGAAAAACCGATCCACGAGCCCGAGAGGAGGAGAGCGATGGCCTGGAAGCACTGGTTTGCCGCAGCGGCGGCCGTGGCGATGGGCGGATTCACCGCCGGCGCGGCGGCCGAGAGTTACACCATCGGCCTGAGCAACGGCTGGGTGGGCAGCGAATGGCGCACCCAGATGATCGACGAGGCGAAGGCGGCGGCCGAGGCCTGGTCGCAGCGCGGGGTCGAGGTGGACGTCATCGTCCAGAGCGCGAACGTCGACGTTCAGGGGCAGATCGCCCACGTGCGCAACTTCCTCAACCGCGGCGTGGACGCCATCATCATCAACCCCAACAGTCCCACCGCTTTCGACCCCGTCTTCGCCCAGGCCAAGGCCCGCGGCACGCTGGTGGTGGCGACGGACGCGGAAGTGTCCTCCAGCGATGCGATCTACGTGGGCATCGACCACACCGAATGGGCACGGCAGTCGGCGCGCTGGCTGGCGGAAACCCTGGACGGCGAGGGCCGGATCGTTGCCATGAACGGCGTGGCCGGGCACGCCGCCAATCAGATGCGCGTTGCCGGCTACCGCGAGGTGTTCTCGGACTACGACGGCATCGAGGTTCTCAACGAGGTCAACGCCAACTGGGACCAGGCCCAGGGTCAGCAGGCGATGCAGAATCTGCTCGCCACCTACCCCGATATCGACGGCGTCTGGGTGCAGGATGGCATGGCCTTCGGCGCCTGGCGGGCGATCATGAACGCGGGCAAGGCCGACGGGATCGCCGCCACCGGCGAGATTCGCAAGGATTTCCTCGAGCTCTGGCGGGACAAGGACCTCACCTCCGGCGCCTCGGTGAACCCGCCGGGGGTGATGGCGAGCGCCCTCAACGTGGCGGTGCTGCGCCTGATGGGGGGCGAGTTCAAGGAAGACGTCTTCGAGGGCAAGTACGGCAACGCCCTGTACGTGCCCGTACCCTTCATCGACGACGAGAACCTGGACGAGGTTTACCAGCAGGTCGAGGGCAAGCCCGGCTATTATTCCGTCACCAGCCGGCTGTCGCCGGACGAGGCCGAAGAGCGCTTCTTCCAGTAACCGGAGCGAATCACCATGGCTTGGCTGGAAACCCATGGGCTGTGCAAGCGGTATGGGGGCGTGCGCGCCCTCGACCGCGCCGACTTCGACCTCCGCCGGGGCGAGGTGCACGTGCTCATCGGCGCGAATGGCTCGGGCAAGAGCACGCTGTGCAAGTGCCTTGCCGGTGCCGTCGCCCCGGACGACGGCGAGATGCGCCTCGACGGCGAGCCTCTGCGGCTCGCGTCGCCGGCGGAGGCGGAGCGTGCGGGGATCGGCGTGTTCTACCAGGAGCTGAGTCTCATCCCCCAGCTCACGGTGGCCCAGAACGTGTTTCTCGACCGTGAGCCTCGCACCCGCCTCGGGTTCGTCGACGAGGCGGCCATGCGTCGGCGCACCGAGGCGCTGATGCGGCCATTCGAAGGTGTGGCCGGTGAGCGCTTCCGTGCCGATCGCCCGGTGACGGACCTCAGCCCCGATCAACGCCAGATCGTGGAGATCCTCAAGGTACTGGCGCGCCGCCCGCCGGTGATCCTGTTCGACGAGGCCACGGCCGCTCTCGACCGCCGTCAGGTGGCGGTCTTCTTCTCGGTGATCCGCGAGCTGCGCGGCGCCGGTCACGGCATCGTGTTCATCTCCCACCGCATGGACGAGCTCTTCACCATTGGTGACCGCATCACCGTGCTGCGCGACGGCCGCACCGTGACCACCTGCGATGTGGCCGATACCGACCGTGAGGCGGTAGTGACCGCCATGGTGGGCGAGAGCGCCCAGCCGGCGGCCGCGGGTTCCCGTGTGGAGCGTCCCGCGCCGACGGGGGCTTCAGTGTTTTCGGTGCGTGAGATCACCGCCGCGGGGCTCGCGCCGGTGTCGTTCGAGCTCGCTGCCGGCGAGATCCTGGGCCTGGGCGGGCTCCACGGCCAGGGGCAGTCGCTGCTGCTGCGCACGCTGTTCGGCGCGCACCGGCGCACCGCGGGCCATGTGGCGGGGACCGACGGGGCGCTCGCGGGCCGGCATCCGGGGCAGGCGGTGCGCGCGGGGCTCGCCTACATCTCGGGGGATCGTGGTCGTGACGGCATTTTCCCCGCGCGCAATGTGTTCGAGAACCTGGCGAGCGCCCTGCTCACCCGGGAGGGGCGGCGTCTGGTGCGCCACGGTCGCCTGCGCGGCGAGCTCGATCGCGCGGTGAAGGCCCTGCGCACCAAGTTCGCCGGCTATTCGGCACCGGTCACCTCGCTTTCCGGCGGCAACCAGCAGAAGATCGTGATCGGCCGGTGGCTGGCCGCGCGTCCGCGGGTGCTGCTCCTGGACGATCCCACCAAGGGTATCGACCTCAACGCCAAGGCCGATCTCTACGACATTCTCCGCCGCCTGGCCGCGCAGGGCGTGGGGATCGTCTTTTATTCCTCCGACGACGCCGAGCTGCTCGACATCGCCGATCGGGTTCTGGTGTTCAACGGCGGCCGGGTGGTGGACGAGCTCGCCGGCGACAGCCTGAACCGGGTGGCCCTTTACCGGGCCGCCTACGGCGGGGAGGCGGCATGAGCACGGCGGTGGCGGTGCACTCCCGCGAATGGTTCGCCGTGTTACGGCGCTTCCCCTGGGTGGTGGCGGCGGTAGCGGCAGTCGTGCTGTTCACCATCAATGCCGCGTTGCAGGGCAATCTGCTGGAAGCGCCGGTGCTGGTCTCCAACCTGCGCACGGTGCTGCCGCTGCTGCTGGTCGCCGTGGGCCAGACCTACGTGATCCTCAATAGCGATATCGACCTGTCCATCGGTGCGGTGATCTCGTTGGTGAACGTGGTGGCCGTCTCCGTGATGGGAATGGTCGGCGGCGGCGCGGGCATCGCCCTCGGCATGCTCGCCGGTCTCGCCACGGGGCTCGCCTGTGGCCTGGCCAACGGATTGTTGATCGCGGGGCTGCGCTTTCAGCCCATCGTCACCACGTTCGCCACCGGCATCGTCTTCGGCGGTCTCGCCCTGTGGGTGCTGCCGGAGGCGGGGGCGCCGGTGCCGGAGGGCTATTGGCGCGGCTACGCGGGGTCCTGGATGGGGCTGCCGGTGCCGCTATGGGTCGCCGCCGCCGCTCTGGTGTGGATCGGCGTGTTCGCCCGCACGCGCAACCACCGGCGTCTGCTCGCCACTGGCGGGCGGCTGGAGGCGGCGTTTCAAAGCGGAGTGCCCGTGCGCCGGGCGCGCATCAACGGTTATGCCTTGTGCGGGCTCTTCGGGGCACTGTCGGCCTTCTGCCTCACCGGCGACACCGCCACCGGCGACCCGCTGATCGGTCAGGCATTCACATTGAGCTCCATTTCAGCGGTGGTGCTCGGAGGCACGGCGCTCTCCGGCGGGGTGGGCGGGGCACTCGGCACCGTCTTCGGCGCCGTGATCCTGGTGCTCATCAACAACATCATCTTCTTCGCCAACCTGCCGTTCGAGTACCAGAACCTGGTCCAGGGGCTCATTGTGCTCGTGGCCCTGGCGCTGGGTGTGTTCGTGGCGCGGCGATGACGAGGCAAGCATGAGCGAGCGAGTCGAACCTGTCAGTCCGGGCGCGGATGTGCCACGCGGCGAGCGTGTCCGCGCTCTCGCGACGCATCCCCTGGCCGTCGCCGGCGTTATCATCGTCGCGCTGCTGGTGGTGGGCGAGTGGCTGTCGCCCGGGTTCGCGAGTGCCGACCAGATCCTGCGACAGCTCACCATCGCGGCGATTCTGGGCACCGTGGCGGCGGGGCAGAATCTGGTGATTCTCGGCGGGCGCGAGGGCATCGATCTGTCGGTGGGCGCGCTGGTGTCCCTGGGGGCGGTCATGGCGGGCAACGTCATGGACGGCAGTAACCTCATGCTGATCCCCGGACTCGTGGCGGCGGTTGCCGTGACCGGCGTCGTGGGGCTAGTCAACGGCGTCGGCGTCACGGTATTCCGTATCCCGCCCCTGGTCATGACGCTGGGCATGCTGGGTGTGATCCAGGGGGCGCTGGTGGTAATCACCAGTGGCGTGCCCTCCGGGGACGCCGCACCATTGCTCGTTGCCCTGGTGAGCGAACCACTGGCACTGGGCATTCCCGGCGTCGTGATGCTGTGGGCGATCGTTGCCGCAGGCGTGATCGGGTTGCTGCGCGGCACCCGATTCGGCTACCGGGTCTATGCGGTGGGCAGCAACGACCTGGCCGCCGCGCTGTCCGGCATCCCCGTGCGTGTGATCCGTGCCAGCCTGTTCGGGCTTTCCGGGGCCTTCGCCGGACTCGCCGGCGCGTTCGTCCTCGGCTACACCGGCAACAGCTTCATCGGCGTGGGCGAGCAGTACATGCTGCCGTCCATCATCGCCGTGGTGATCGGCGGGACCTCGCTGGCCGGCGGCATCGGTGGGTATGCGGGCACCGTCGCGGGAGCCATCGTACTCACCCTGCTGCAGTCCATACTGACCACGCTGCAGCTCGAGGCCTACGGCCGCCAGATCGTCTTCGGCGGCGTACTGCTCGCGCTCATGCTGGTCTATGGCCGCCAGCGGCGGTTGCGAGGGTAGCCGGTATGGCTGCCAAGGTGACCATCGCGGATGTCGCGCGGCGGGCCGGGGTTTCCACGGCGACGGTCTCGCGTGCGCTCAAGCAGCCGGATCGCGTGAGCGAGGCGACGCGGGAGCGGGTGCAGGCGGCCATCGATGCCGTCGATTACGTCCCCAACAGCCTGGGTCGGAACCTGCGCACCCAGCGCACGGGCACAGTAGTGCTGGTGGTGCGCGATATCGGTAATCCCTTCTATCTGGAGATATTTCGCGGGGTCGAGGCGGCGGCGCGGGAACGTGGGCTGTCAGTGCTCATGGGTCACACCGAGAACGACGCCGAGCGCGAGCGCTGGTACTTCGACATGGTGCGTGAACGCCGTGCCGACGGCCTCATCCTCATGACCGGCAAGCTCCCGCCGGGCTTCCGGGTAACCGCCCGCTCGACACGCGTGCCCATTGTCGTCGCGCTGGAATACCTGGAGGACGTGCGGCTGCCCACGGTGCGCATCGACAACGTCGCCGCGGCGCGGGAGGCGACGGCCTATCTCGCCGGACTCGGCCACCGACGCATCGCCCACGTAAGCGGACCCACGCCGGAGTTGATGAGCCGCGACCGGCTCGACGGCTATCGTGCGGGGCTCGCCGATGCCGGCCTGGCCGGCGACGAGGCGCTCATCGTACGCGGCGACTACTCCATGGCGGCGGGCCGCGAAGCCACCGCCCGCCTGCTGGCGCTCGAGCCGCCGCCGACCGCGGTGTTCTGCGCCAACGACGAGATGGCCATGGGCGTGATCGCGGCGGCCCGCGAGGCGGGCGTGGAGGTTCCCGCCGGACTGTCGGTGGTCGGCTTCGACGATATCGTCTTCGCACGCAATTTCTCGCCGCCGCTCACGACCGTCGCCCAGCCCCGCCAGGAGATCGGCCAGCGTGCGCTGGAGCTGCTCGCCGCCCAGCTCGCCGGGGAGCCGGTGGGGGTCGCGGACGAAGTGATGCCGACCCGGATCGTACCCCGCGCCAGCACCGCGGAGCTGGTGACCAGTAAAACTTGACGACAGCAAAAGGAGTACGGCCATGCGTGGCAAGAATGCGGGCGAGCCCCTTCGCGTGGGATTCGTCGGGAGCGGTTTCATCGCCCATTTCCACCTGCGTTCGCTCATCGGTGTGCGCGACGTGGTGGTCACCGGCGTGTACAGCCCCACCGCGGCCAAGCGCCGTGCGTTCGCCGACGAGTGCGCCCGTCTCGATCTCGGGGATTGCCGTGCGCACGACTCGCTGGAGTCGCTATGCTGCGCGGACGACGTGGACGCATTGTGGGTTCTCTCGCCCAACAATACCCGGCTGGATGTTATGCGTACGCTCCACGACTGCATCACCGGCGGGCGTTCGCGCATCTTCGCGGTCGCCTGCGAGAAGCCGTTGGCGCGCACCATTCCGGAGGCGCGGGAGATGCTGCGGCTCGCCGAGGCCGCCGAGCTCAATCACGGCTACCTGGAGAATCAGGTCTTCTCCACCGCGGTGGAGCGGGGCAAGGAGATCATCTGGCGGCGGGCGGTGCCGGCCACCGGGCGGCCGTACCTGGCGCGGGCGGCGGAGGAGCACGCCGGCCCTCACGAGCCGTGGTTCTGGCGCGGCGACCTTCAGGGAGGAGGGGTGCTCTCGGACATGATGTGTCACTCGGTGGAGGTGGCCCGCTACATGCTGACTTCGCCGGGGGGGGACCGCTCGGAGCTGGCGTTCAAGGCGGCCAACGGCACCGTCGCCAATCTCAAGTGGACCCGCCCCGCCTATGCCCGGGCGCTGCAGCAGCGCATGGGCAACGAGGTGGATTACCTCAAGCGCCCGGCGGAGGACTTCGCCCGCGGCAACCTGATCATGGCGGACCCGGACGGCAACGAGGTGATCATCGAGGCGACCACGTCGTGGTCCTACGTCGGCGCGGGGCTGCGCATCAATCTTGAGATGTTCGGCCCTGAGTACGCCATGGAGTTCTCCTCGATCAACGCGCCACTCAAGGTATTCATGTCCCGCGAGGTAACCGGCAGCGAGGGCGAGGACCTGGTGGAGAAGCAGAATGCGGAGCAGGGGCTGATGCCGGTGCTCGACGATGAGGCGGGGATCTACGGCTACACCGGCGAGAATCGGCACATGGTTCAGCATTTTCGCGCCGGCACCGTGCCCATCGAGACATTCCACGATGGCCTGGCCGTGGTGGAGATGCTGATGGCGCTGTACTGCTCCGCGGAGCAGGAGCGGGTGATTCGGCCTGAGGAGGTGGATCTGAGCGGCTTCGTCCCCGCGGTGGCGCGTCCGGCGTGAGCAGCCGGCCGCCCGCGTGCAGCGGGCGGCCATTACGGTTACCGGGAGTAGGAGCTCTCCGGCTCGGGAATGGGGAAGAGCGCGTCGTACCCCAGGTTGTAGACGTACGTGTAGACGAGATAGAAAACCATCAGCGAGACGTCCATGGTCAGCGCCTGGGCGAAGCCGTAGTTCATCCACCACATCACCGGCGGCAGGGTGAACAGCAGCATGCCGAACTCGAAGACCAGGGCATGGATCATCCGCTCGCCGAGGGTCTTGCGCACCCGGCCGCGAAGGCGCAGCAACGTGCGGTCGAACCAGACGTTGTAGACGTAGTTCCAGGCGGTGGCGACCAGGGACATGGCAATGGCCAGGATACCGACCTTGTGCATCTCCGCATGGAAGAGCCAGCCGGCGAGGGGGCTGACAATGATCACCCCGATGAACTCGAAACACACCGCGTGACGGATCCGGTCAGCGACGGAACGCATCGAAAACCTCGAACAACCCGCCTTTGGGAACACTGCCGGACAAGATGGAGACCGCCTGAAGGCGATAAAGACGGCCGTCGGCGTACCCCGCCTGGACAGCGGAGCGGGCACCGGGCCCGGCAGAACGTTATCGCGCTATTTATACCAGACCGAGGGAGGCGGCACCAGACCGGGAAGGTAGAGACACCACAAAGACATAAGGCCCGCAAGGGCGGACACTCACGGCGTGGTTCGTGGAACACTCTGAGCTGTTCCGGGACCTGACAGCTATGATCAGCCAGTTCTCGATACCTTCATACAGCCTGTCTGGCGAAATGGCGAATGCTTCGGCAGAATAGGGCAGACGGCTGCGAGGCGTTAGTTTCACCCGTCAAGTGGCGACATCTTTCGGCAGGGAAGATTGGATGGTTCTGTGACAAGTCCAGGGAAAGGAAGGAATGAGAGTGAAAGGAACAGGCAGGAATCCGCATCGGGTGTACATGGCGGGCCGAGTACGGGCTGCAAGTGCAGCCGTAATACTTGGGATTCTACTGCCGGTACACGTGCCGGTACACGCCGACGCGGCGCACGTTCCGGCTATACCCGGTGATTGGAAATACCGTAAGGGGAAATGGGATCCCGAGGTTGGCTGCACAACTTCGCCCGACTACTGGGTGCAGAGAAAGTTGGAGCGGCTCGGGGGCGACCAACAGTGCTTCGCCCGCCTGCTTAGCAATTCGGGATGGTTAGCTGACAAGAAGCAGCATAATTGCCCACCTTATGAGCCTGAACACCCTCAGGAGGGTCAGCAACAGAAATACTTGGCCGAATACGGCGTGCCTGGCAGGGGGGACAAATGTAGCAACGCGCATGTGTTTCGGCAAAACTTCAAGGTCTTTCGGTATCGACCCTACTACTGCCCCGATGGGGGGCGCGTCCGACGCCGACAAACCGGTACACCCTGGGTCTTTGAATTCTACTGCGAGACGCCGTTCGATCCCGTGAATGCGGGTGAGCCGGACTGCGAGACTGGGAAGGGAAACCCGATGAACGTTGCCGTCGGCAACAAGTATCAGCACGACACTGATTTTGTACTTACCGGACCATTTCCTCTGCGCTTCGAGCGAAGCTACAACAGCCGGCATGCGCGACCGAGCACCATGGGCGCTCATTGGCGCCATACCTATGAGCGTAAGGTGCTCGTCGCCGAGCACAGTGTCTGCGACGACGGCGATGGGGAGAGCTGCGTTCGCCTTCATCTGGTCCGTGCCGATGGCAAAGAGATTGGTACCGGTTCGGCGCCGACAGAGTGGAGTGTGGACACGGTACCACCCGGTTATGAATGGCAGCTGCCGCCCTACATACGTGGTTCGCTCACCTCCACGAGGGAGGGCTATCGCTACGTCACCGCCAATGATGAGGTCGAGCTTTATGACAAGCGTGGCCGCCTGCTATCCGTGACCAATCGCGAGGGTGCCTCCCACACACTGCACTATGATGAAGCGGGACTACTGGTTGCCGTCGAGGGGCCAACGCAATGGTCGATGACGTTCGAATACGATGAGGCTGGGCGTGTTTCGGTGGTGCGGGCTCCGGGGGGGCGCCTTTATCGGTACAACTATGATGACGACGGTCGTTTGGTTTCGGTGACCTACCCGGATGGTTCGGGAAGCAGTGTTCGTAAGTATCATTACGAGAACACTGATTATCCTACGCATCTTACGGGAATAACTGACAGGAACGGTCAGCGATTCGCGACATGGAGCTACGACGACCAGGGGCGCGCAGTCAGCTCCGAGCATGCCGATGGTGTCGAACGCTATACGCTCGACTACGAATACCTCAATGACGACCGCGATCCTAGGGTCACGGTAACCAACCCGCACGGGAAGCAATCAACGCTTCATCTCGCCACCATTCACGGACTTCGCCGGGTCACGGAGGTCGAAGGTCACCCTACCGAGCACTGCGCAGCCGCGAACCGTTCCTACACCTACACCCCGGAAGGCAGGGTGGCCTCCAAGACCGACTGGCAGGGCCACACGACGACCTATGAGTACAACGACCGGGGGCTGGTAACCCGAATGGTGGAGGCGGCGGGCACGAGCGCCGAACGGGTGACTACGAAGCAGTGGCACCCGGATTTCCGCGAGCCGGTACGGGTAACCGAGTCCGACCGGGTGATCGACTACCGCTACGACGCCAACGGCCGGCTCATCGAGCGCACGGTGCGCGCGCGCCCGTAACCGAACGACAACCGGAGGGAATCGGACATGGAGAGGGACCTCACGCGCCGCGTGGCCGCCGCGCTCGTGCTGGGCCTGGCGCTGGTGGCCACGGCGGCGAGTGCCGCGGTCGAGCGCAGCCGCAGCTACACCTACAACGATCTCGGCCAAGTGACGAGCGTCGATGGCCCGCGCACCGACGTGCAGGACGTCACCCACTTTGCCTACGACAGCGCGGGCAACCGTACCCGCGTGACCAACGCCCTCGGCCACGAAGTCACCATCGCCGAGCACGACGCCGCCGGGCGGCCGCTGCGGGTGATCGACGCCAACGGTGTGGCGACCACGCTCGCCTATGACGCCCGCGGCCGGCTCGTGCGCCGCAGCGTCGCCGGCGCCACGACGCGCTTCACCTACGACGCCACCGGCGAGATCACCCGCCTCGAGCAGCCCGACGGCAGTTTTCTCACCTTCGACTACGACGCCGCCCACCGCCTGGTCGGCGTCACCGACGCCGCCGGCAACCATATCGCCTACACGCTCGATGCTGCGGGCAACCGCACCGAGACGCGCATCACCGACGCCAGCGGCACGCTCGCTTACCGCCAGCGCCAGGTCTTTGACCACCTCGACCAACTGATCGAGCGCATCGGCGCTGCCAGGCAGACCACGCACTACAAGCACGACGCCAACGGCAACGTCACCGAGATCATCGATGCCAGAGGCCATCACACGTATCAGGCGTACGATGCCCTCGACCGCCTCGTCCAACGCACCGACGCCCTCGGTGGCGAAACCGGGTATGCCTACGACGACGAGGATCGCCTCACCAGTGTCACCGACGCCCGTGGCAACACCACCCGCTACACCTACGACGAAGCGGGCGACCTCGTGCGCCGGGAGAGCCCGGACAGTGGCGTGACCACCTACACGTACGATGACGCCGGGAATGCCACGAGCCGCACCGACGCCAAGGGGCAGGTCACCGAATACACCTATGACGCTCTCGATCGCATCACGGGCATCCACTACGTCGCTGACCCGAGCCAGGACGTCCGCCTGCACTATGACGAGGAGATGGCGAGCCATGGCATCGGCCGCTTGACCCGGATCGAGGACGCCACGGGTAGCACGCGCTTCGACTACACTGCCCGCGGACGAATCGCGCGTATGACGCGCACCACTGGGGGCACGTCCTACACGGTCGAGTACAGTTACAACGCCGCCGACCGGCTCACCGGCGTCACCTATCCCAGCGGGCGCACGCTCACCTACCGCTACGACGCGGTCGGCAACATTGAGCAGGTGACGACGAGCCACGATGGGGCAACGGTCGTACTCGCCAATGACGTGACCCACGCCCCCTTCGGCGGCCTCACCGGCCTCACCTACGGCAACGGGCTAACGCTCACGCGTGGCTACGACCAGGACTACCAACTAACCGAGCTGACGATTCCGGGGGTGATGGACCGGACCTACACCTACGACCCGACCGGCAACATCACGCGCATCGGCGCCGCCAACGCCCAGTCCTTCGACTACGACGCCCTCGACCGGTTGACGGATGCCACGGGCCGCTACGGCGAGCTCGACTACGCTTACGATGGTGTGCACAACCGGACGAAGCGAATTGTCGACGGCGAGGTGGAGACCTACATGATCGACCCCACCAGCAATCGGCTAACCCGGATCGACGACGGCACCGCCGTCGCCATCGAGCACGACGCCAACGGCAATATCATCCGCCGGGGCAACGACCGTTACCGCTACAATGTCGAGAACCGTCTCGTCGAAGTCACCCGCGACGGCGAGCGACTCGCCACCTACGGCTACGACGGCCAAGGCCGGCGCACCCGCAAGACCGTGAACGGCAAAACCACCCACTTCGTCTACGGCCCCGGTGGCCAGCTCGTCGGAGAATACGAGCCGGA
Source organism: Arhodomonas sp. AD133 (assembly GCF_051195215.1). Taxonomy (NCBI): domain Bacteria; kingdom Pseudomonadati; phylum Pseudomonadota; class Gammaproteobacteria; order Chromatiales; family Ectothiorhodospiraceae; genus Arhodomonas; species Arhodomonas sp. AD133. The sequence goes on from NZ_JBNAZM010000016.1 coordinate 89,648, forward strand.
CGGCACGCCCATCCGCGAATACGCTTACCTTGACGGCGCGCCGCTGGCGGTATTCGGTGACACCGGCATCGGCTACATTCATACCGATCACTTGGGCACGCCGCGGGCGGTGACGGATGCGGAGCAGACGGTCGTCTGGCGGTGGCGGAGCACGCCTTTTGGGCAGGACGGCGCGAATGCGGATTCGGACGGTGATGGCTATATCATGCCGCTTCGTTTCCCGGGGCAATATTTCGACAAAGAGTCCGGAATCTATTACAACGGGTTTCGGTACTATATGCCGTTACTCGGTGAGTACACGCGTAGCGATCCGGTTGGATTGTGGGGGGGGCATGAATACGTATGCTTATGCTTGGGGAAACCCGCTATCAATATTCGATTCAATGGGACTTCGGGGCGAGTGCATATTCAACCCTCAAGGCGATCCCGAACTGAGTCGGACAAATGAGCGGCGCGTTAATATCACTGAGGAGTGGTCAAGTCTGTTCTGTGCGCCGGCACCTAAACCTGATCGTCCTGGGATTGGGTCGGGGGCACCTAGTCTGAATGCCGGGCCACCCGTGGACTTCTTTTTATTGTGCCAGAGAACATACTATTTTGAAGGTTATTGGGAGCGCAAGTTCAGGCGTGGGTACTGGGGGGTGCTACGTTGTTACGATGAATGTGGGGAGCTCACTGATGAGACATATGGGTTTAAGTACGTTGATAGCGTTTGGAAGCGCGACGGAGAATACTCCGTAAGCTATAAAGGTCCGGTGTTTGAGTTGGGGGCGCCTGAGCCACAATTTGAGCCAGATGACCTTCCTCCACTTCGTCGACCTAGATAGGTCCCCTGATTGCAAGCGTGATGGTTAAATGGGAATTAATCGGTGCCAAATCTTAGTCGTTGCAGTTGCAACTGTGCCTCTGTGGTTGGTTGCCGACGTGGGTGCGCAATTAAGTGATGACCAATTGCTTTGCCCATCTTTGATGGATGTTTCGCCATCTGCACTTAGTAAGCTGGAGTCTGCCTCAGGAAGAAATGAAATGCGAGCTGCTGTTAAAGAGCTGGGCAGCAGAGGGGAGGAGAAACAGCTAGAGTGCCTAGAAAATCTATGGAGGCGTGGTTCAGAAGAACGAGAGGGGGCTCGCTATGAGGTACTCAGCGATCCGGTGGTGCGGCTTGTGCTTGCGCAAATACTATTAGAAAATGGAAAGGAAGCCGGTGGCGCATATGTTTCGTATATCAAAGACAAAGCATACAGTCGTAATTGGGTTGTTAGGTCAAATGCGGCAGACGCGCTGGCAGCTGTAGGGGATTTGGAATCAATAGAGTTGCTCCAAGAGATAGCCAAGACACCACATCGACTTGTGGCTTTGCGCGCTGTTTGGTCCTTGGAGCGCTTACACGAAAAAGGGGTGAGCAGGGATAAAGTGTTGCCTGTGGTTTCGGGGTTGGTGACAAACCCAATAATTAAAGACGAAGAGGTTAAGAAAGTATTGCGTCGAGTGTATGAGGATATTTCTCGGGAGCAATTGGAAGAGTTAGAGCCGAGCGATGAAAGCGGGAAGGAGGGGTTTGTTGCTTTAGAAGAGATAGGTGGTGGTGATGATGCTTATGAGGGGCGAATTAAAGAGTTGGAGGATAAGGCGAAGGCTGGCGATGTGGAAGCGCAACACACTTTAGGGGAATTTTATCTTCTTGGGGTTCATGTTAACAAGAATTATTCAGAGGCGTTAAAGTGGTTGTCTCTTTCTGCGCAAAAAGGATTCGCGCCCGCGAAAACCAGTTTGGCGAATATGTACCTCAGTGGTCGTGGCGTCGAGGAAAATAGAGAGAAGGCCGTTCGTCTATTGTTAGATGCAAAGAACCAAGGATATGCGCCAGCTAGGCGGATGTTGAGGATTTTAGAAAAGGGTAGATAGTATCTGGGATGAGTGCTCTTTTTTCATCGTGCTTGCTTGGCTATTGTCTGCGTCCTGGTAGTCTGCAGTCTTTTTTTGTTCTTTAGCTGTCGAGACTCGGGTGATCGTATTCCAATTTTCGAAATAGCTCGAGCCGCTCCTGTTGCTGGTGTCGGGTCCCGGACGACTGCATAGATCCATCGCGATATGCATTGTGGATAGGCCGCGAGGTTATGCACGAGTTGATTGAGGGCGTCAGGGAAGGAGCCGGGTGAACATTCGACTGCACAAAAACGCCACGACCACGCCGGCGCGCCGCGCGGAGATCCAGCGTTCGGACAAGCCGGTGCGCGAGCTCGCCCGGGAATTCGGCGTCAGCGAGGATACGATCCGGCGGTGGAAGCGCCGAGAGACGGTGAGCGACGGCTCGCACACCGCGCACCGGCTGCGCACGACGCTGACACCGGCGCAGGAGGCGGTGGTCCGTAAGCGCCGTTAAATCGACGCTCTTGCCTCAGTCGTATTGGGCGACTTTTTTCGAAGCGGGTAACCCGGCATTC
>NZ_JBNAZM010000017.1:0-90623 GCF_051195215.1 Arhodomonas sp. AD133
AATGCCGGGTTACCCGCTTCGAAAAAAGTCGCCCAATACGACTGAGGCAAGAGCGTCGATTTAACGGCGCTTACGGTTCAATGGAGGAGAGCCAGAGGCGTAGACAACCAGGCAGGGAAGCCCACGAGGACGACGGTTCCGAGACAAGACGACTACGCAGGAAGCGTTGCGGGGGGCTGGTCCTGCCTGACCCGGATCAACAGCACAAGGAATGGTGTCAATTCCGATTGAGGTGCTACCAATGGAACCCCGACTTCGTCAGCGACTACCGGCGCCCCCAGCCCGTGCACCGCGACGGCCACGCCGTCCGCTTCTTCGCCGTGGCCCCTGGGCACATTCGTCGGCATGTTCGGATCGGCCGTCGCCTTCTACCATTACTGGCAGTGGGACTTGTCACGGCAACTCCAGGCCGTTGCCACTGAGGCACGAAGCGCGCTCGCGGCCGCACGAGAACGTGAAGCAGCAGCAGACGAGCGCCGAGCTCGGTTGGCCGAGCGCCGTGCCGAGCGAGAGCGAGAGCGAGAGCGGCAAGCTGCGATCAAGCGGCACGCCGGACGTGCAACTTCTGGCGGCAGGAATTATGAAACGAACCCCACGCGGAAAGCAAAGCACTATCGGCGACTGGCCTGCAATCGACTCGACTCTCTCCGCTGACACTGAAAAGCGTGGCTAACGCATTGCATCCGAACTGCAACGCGGAGTCACCATTACCACTCATCTAGTCTTCTCCTAGTCTGCTAGCGCACCACCTTCACTCTGGTTTCACACCCCACGTAGCGCAGATCACCGCCCGCAGTCTAAGGCCGCTGAGCCATAAGAATGGTTAGCCAGCGTCACGAGGTCATTACTCACACTGCGTCACCTGTCTTTTGCCCGGTACCGGACCACTCTGGACGAACTGGCGCAAACATCGGCTCTGGCGCCTCGACACTCCGTCACCCATCAGACACTCAATGAACCCAGCACTAGAGCTTCATGCAGACACGCCTGGACGCAAGTTTCGCTCAAATTCTTTCCGTTGCTTGTCCCTGTTTGTCCCTGATTGTCCGTGCTTATCGGTGATTGTTGATGCTCTCCAACATTCACACCGGATTGCTCCATACTCCGTGTTGACTCCAAATTTTGAGACGGAAAGCTGCAGCTCAGCCACATTTCGGTTGCGTTTTGACACCATCCACCATAGAATGCCAAGTAAGCCAAAGACCTGGGTCAAGCACTAATGGAACACGCACTAACGGAAACCGACCTGAAGGAGCTCAGAGCGACGGTGAAGGAGGCCGCTGATTCTGCTACGTGGGCCGCGTTAGCAGGGGACGGCACGGCGGAGAAGCTCATCGCCCTAATCGACCGCGAGCTAGCTCGAAAAGAGAAGGCGCGACGTGCAAGCACAGTTGAGCCAGAGGAAATCGACGAGCTCCCTCCAGAACTGATCAGCCAGCTTTCGCTATCCAAGTCGGACCGCGAAGAAATGAAGATCGTGCAGGTGCTGAATGATGCAGGCGGGACACTTTCGCTAGACCGCCTACTGATAGAGCTATACCGGGCCACCCGCGATATCTATCAACGGCGCCAACTAACCCAGCGGCTCTACAGGATGATATCGAAAGGCATGGTCCGAGCCGTACCTGGTCGAAAAGGCGTATACACAACGGACCCCGGAGAGACAGAAGAGGAGACATGAAGAGAACGCAGGACGCGCCGGCCCCTTGGCCGAGGGACCGACGCGGAAAACTGCCAGGCAGGGAGTCGGAGAGGACCCTACCCCCTTGATGACAGCGATGAGGTTAGTGTCGTTTTATCAGTGCATCACGACTATAGCCTCACCTGTCGCTGCCCTCAAGGTGAATCACCTCTCCGAGGGAGGTGTTCATGTAAGTGCGGAGCAGAAAGAAGCGTAAGCCGGCACCGCCGGGGTTTCGTTGGCAGTGTTGCCGTTTCCGTCGAGTCAAGAACTCGAATAGGTATCTCGATGCCTGGGAATACGGCTACGACGCCTGGTGTTTCCTCGTACGGTGCTAGGAGGCAAAGCGACGTGCCAACCCCCGGTTGGCACGTTGACTATCAAGGTGAAAACGCAAACCTGACAGGTGAACCGATCATGGCTAAGACATTTAAGCCTGGAGAGCGTGCCAAGCGCTCAGGTCAGTACGCAATCGAAGGTCCCCGAGGTGGACACACCGGCAAAGAGCGAACCGTTACACGAGGGGAGCCGTTGCCACCAACACCTAAGCAGGGCCAGAAGTACCGGCTGACCGATCCCACCAAGCACTAATTGACCCATCATAGGCGACCGCAATGGCGGTCGCCTTCCGTTCACCCTCCCGACCACGGGCATCCGCTCCCTTGTAGGTCGCCGCACAGCAAGCCCCACCGAAGCACTCTACGCACACGGCTAGAATCACGATATGTGCGGCCGCTACGAACACCACTCACCCCGGTACGAGTACGCGGAGAAGGTCGGGCATTCTGTGCACTGCCGGCGGGCGTGGGTGACAGAGAAGAAGACACCGAGGTCGATCAACCTACCGATGAAAACAATAGCGACGAGCGGTCATTGTCGAGTGCATACGTTGTGCATACCCTAAGATCATATGGATGTGGAATGGGACCCGGCCAAGGCGAAGGCCAACCAGCGCAAGCACCGGGTGAGCTTTGCGGACGCTGCCGGCGTTCTGTTCGATCCCGAGGCGTTGGTGATGGAGGATCCGGACGCCGAGGACGAACAGCGGCACGTGGCCCTGGGCATGGATCACCTGGGGCGGGTGCTGGTGGTGGTGTTCAGCTATCGCGGTGAGGCGGTCCGGCTGATTTCGGCCCGCAAGGCGAGTCCCGGCGAACGCCGGCAGTACGAGGGTTGAGGGTATGCGCAACGAGTACGATTTCAGCAAGGCGAAGCGCGGGCCGGCCGTCTCCCAGCGCGGCAAGACCCGTGTGACGCTGTGGCTCGACAACGAGGTCATCGAGGCGTTCCGCTCGCAGGCGGAGGCGGCCGGCAAGGGTTACCAGACGCTCATCAACGAGGCGTTGCGGGAACACATCGGTGCGTCACCGAAGCCGCTGGACGAGGAGGCGCTACGGCGAGTGCTGCGCGAGGAGTTGAAGCACGCCGGGTAGTGTCAACGCGAACGGCTTTTATTGTGCCATATAGTGGCGAAACAGAATCATAACCCACTGATTGCAGGGGAATAGTAGCGCTTTGCGCCCTTTCCCGGCGCTCTTGTAATCTGCTGTTCGCTGGTTCGAGTCCAGCAGGGCCCACCAGAACATTCAGGTACTTGGCTGAAGCTCGCCCCTTGGGGGAGCTTTTTTATGGCTAAGTGTCGGCCAAGTGTCCACGGCCCCGCCCCGGTCACCTCCGTCGCAACCTAGAGACGCGAGCATGGCTTGGAAGCAATCGCCATAACACACTGAATTACTGGCGCTTTTGTATCGGTTACTCGACGCCCGACGTTGCCGGCACAGGTTCGGTGGCAATAGCCCGCACTGAAATGGAAGCTAGTCGTCGTGTGATTCAGTAATCCAAGTAAGCCCAGATGATATTCCGCCCCGCATTTACCTGGATACTCGCCGCTTGCGCCTTCGCCGCAGGCGCTCTCAGCGGTTGCCACGCTTACGGCGGTCCCATCGGCGACCGACCGCCCCAGCACCCGAGCGCTCGGCACGTGAACATCCCCGAAGGGCATATGCCCCCCCCCCCCTGGCGAGTGCCGCATCTGGTTCCCAGATCGACCGCCGGGCCAACAACCACCACCCGGAAACTGCTACGAGCTCGAGCAGCGCGTCCCGCCAGACGCCATTCTGGTCCGCGGCTAGACCCAACCCCGATCTCGCCGTTGCGACTACCTTGCTCTGTTTGAGCGCCCGTGGGTTTCGGTGCGGCAGTCCGGCGCAAGGCAACGCGGCTAGTGGTCACCTGTGGTTACCGGATCGAACGCAACGACCACCGTGGCCGGCTTCGCCGCAGTCCGGTTGCCGCGCGGCAGGTGATCACCTGCATGTAACGACTAACGTGGCGTACGCCCCATCTCTCCAAACACCGGCCGGCGCCCCCATGAACGGGGCATGGCTCGTCATTTCCGTTCCTCAGCATGAAGACAGTCACTCGTGACAAGCGCCAGATTGATCAAACGGTGCCTGCCAATCTTGCGGGTGGGAAGTTGCTGGCGGGCGACCATGCCGCGGACCTGATCGAACGACAGCCCGGTAAGCTCCGCGAACCGCTCCTTGGTCACCAACGGCCAGACCACCAGTTGCCCGGCTTGGAGGTCTTCCATATCCTCGTTCCTACACAGTCAACCACGTTGCAGCACACACGTTAATTAACGTATGCGTTAGTTGACGTTAATACGTGAGATAACGTATGTTAACGCTCGCCACACGCTTGCGTGCGATCCGACAATCCACGGGTATGGGCCGGACCCGCTTTGGCGAATACGTCGGCGTACCCTGGCGGACAATTGAGAACATCGAGCAGAAAGGCAGCACTCCCCGTGGTGATGTGCTGGCCGCAGTTGCAGCGAAGTTCCCGGAGTACAGTGTCTGGCTCCTCACTGGAACGGAGCAGCCGGAGCAACGACAAACACGGCCGATGGCAGCAGCAGACCTCGAAGGCCCCGACAGTGAGGCGGCCGCTCCGTAAACATCGAAACGCGTCGTTATCGCGTTTGGACAGCCCCCATTCGCTCAAGCTCGTACGGCAGGTAGCGCATTCAACCGGTTACTCCACATGTCCGGGCACTCATCTCGCGTGTGGGAGATGCTTCACGGCGAGGACGAAGATGCCATCCTTGCCCCGGTGGGCTTCAGTTGGATCGCCAACCGAGCCCGCTCCACAGCCCCCCCTTCTCACCATGGGCAATCACCGACTAGAAGCTGCCTTCCCGCACCTGACTCGCGAACGCCAATAGCGTCGTCCACGTAAGCATACTGCCGTGAAAACGGCGGCCACTTGTCGCCGAGGCCGATGGCGTCGTTGATGACGAGCACCTGGCCGTCGCAGGCGGTGCCGGCGCCTATCCCGATGGTCGGTATGGCGACGGACTGGGTAATGGTCTCGGCCAGTGTGTCCGGGATGTGTTCGAGCACGAGCAGATAGGCGCCCGACTCGGCGATACCGGAGGCTTCGATCAGCACGCGCTCAGCGTCATCGGCCTCACGCCCCACCTGCCCGAAGCTGTTGGAGGTCTGCGGTGTCAGCCCCGTATGCCCGACGACGTCGATGCCATGGTCGACGAGATGGCGGATGACATCGTACTTGGGACCTTCCAGCTTCACGCTGTCGGCGCCTGCCTCGAGGAGGCGCCGAGCGTTCGTCAACGCAGTATCCGCATCACGGTCGCTGCCATAGGGCAGGTCCGCGACGATGTGGGTGTCGCCAGCGCCTCGCCGAACCGCGCCGACGTGATACTCCATGTGCGCCATCGTGACGTGCCGGGTGCTGTCGAAGTCCATTTCCACCATTTCGACCGTATCGCCCACGAGAATCACAGGTAGCCCCGCTTTTTCGAGGCAACGTGCGACGGGGGTGGTATAGGCCGTCAGCATCGGGATCGGTGTTACCGACTTCATGTGACGAAGTGCTTCTGCACTGTGCTTCATTGCACGACTCTCTTTGCATGAACACGGGACGTTGCGTGCATTCGACGCTGACGCCGCAGCGATTCAATAGCCGTTCGGATAGTGCCCCGTCAACCTGGGCCCGGGAAGTACGTTACCGGATCCCGTTGCTACACTTCGTTGATGCCAAATCAGACCGCAAAGTCCCGGCCATCCGAGCCGAGTCAGCAGTCACGAGCCGGATATGACGGCCACGCGGCCGTTCGGCAGCTACAACGATGTCTACCGCCGGGCTCTCATTCCCCCATCGGCAACATCGTGGCGCGCCGCGGGTATCGACTGGAGCGCGTTCGCATCGGCGCACCGACGCTCATTGTCGTCCTGCGTGGTGAGAAGACGTTGTTTTACGGTGGCCAGCCCATCGTGGGCCACTCCGGCGACTGGCTCGGCTTGCCCGCAGGGTGCGAGATGGATGTCATCAACCGGCCGGAGCACGGTCTTTACCATGCACTGGCCATCCCCTTCAATGCCTCGGATATCGCCGCGGTGCGCGCACTGGCACAACCGCCCGCCATCGACCGGGCCACCGACATTCGTATTCACACGACACCACCGATGTGGCAGGCCTTGGTCCACTATGCGGAAACGCACGCGGACGCGCCGCCAGCGCTGCTCGCTCATCGCCGGCGCGAGGTACTGTTGGCGGCACTTCTGGAAGAGGCGACGCCGCAGCTCCTTATCGGTCCGGGCGATAGCACGGCGACGCGGGTCGCCCACCTGCTTGCCACCGATCCCGCCGCGCCATGGTGCGCGCCGGACGTCGCCCAGCGGCTTGCGGTCAGCGAGGCGACACTCCGGCGTCGGCTGGCCGCGGAGCATACGAGCTTCCGTGAACGCCTCGTGGAAGTGCGCCTGGCTACCGGGTTGAGCCTGCTTCAACAAGGTGGCGTGTCGGTGGCCGAAGCGGCGAGCCGATGCGGGTACGACTCACCATCGCGATTCGCCCAACGCTTCCGCGAGCGATTCGGTACTTCGCCATCCACGGTGTCCACACCCACGCAGTGATCGAAACGGGCGCGTGTTTGCGCGAAAGCGGATAACGCGAAGCTGGCGTCAGAGCTACCTTGACGCCTGTACACCCGCAAACGGAGCGACATCATGCGCCGCTTTCTGCTCTTGGTCGCCATTTCGTTCAGTCCGCTGGTCATGGCGGGCGAATTCACGCTTAGCAGCGGCGACCTATCGCCGGATGCCCCAGTGCCCATGCGGCACGTTTACGACGGTTACGGTTGCCAGGGCGAGAACATCTCGCCGGCGTTGAGCTGGTCGGGGGCGCCCGAGGGCACGAAAAGCTTCGCTTTGACCGCGCGCGACCCCGATGCGCCGACTGACGGCGGCTGGTGGCACTGGATCGTCTACGACCTGCCCGCGACGAGTGACTCATTGCGCCGCGGCGCGAGCGCCCAAGCGCTTCCCCAGGGCGCCGCGCAGGCAACGAACGATTTCGGCCAACGCGCATGGGGCGGTCCGTGTCCGCCGAAGGGCGATGAGCCGCACCGTTACCGGTTCAAGGTCTACGCCCTGGACACCTCAGAGCTGGAAATCCCCGAAGACGCCACCCCAGCCATGGCCGATGCCCGAATTCAAGCGCATGCGCTCGATAAAGCAACACTGACCATCCGGTACGGGCGCTGAAGGAAAGGCGCGGATGCGCCGATGGTGATACGCGTCACCCGTGCTCGGGCGAAAGGAAGCTTCATGCCCTCGTGCCTCCGTCCGGCATTGCCTTCGGGGCTTGGGCTGCCAGGTCACTGGCATCGTCAGGCTCCCGGGCGAGCGCGGCAAGGATGCCGCATTGCTCAACGGGGTGATGCCCGTCGCAAGCCGCCTGCAAGCGTTCGAGCCGGGCAGCCAGCGCGGTCAGCCGTGTAATGCGCTGCCGGACGTCAGCGAGGCGCTCTCCGACTTTCTCGTCGACGGCGTCGCACGGTCGCTGGGGAAGATCGGCCAGCTCCAGCAGCTCGGCGATGTCGGCAAGGGGAAAACCCAAAGCGCGGGCGTGGACGACGAACTGCAAACGCTGAATATCGGCATCCGTATAGTAACGGTAGCCATTCGCCCCCCGCTGCGGCTCGGGCAACAAGCCGACACGCTCGTAGTAGCGGATCGTGACCGTCGGGCAACCGGCGACCTGCGCGGCCTGGCCAATGGTGTAGGGCATGGCGTGTATGCCACCTCGATGCTTTACCTTATAGCGACTATAAGCCTTAAAGTGGGAGTCGTCATACACGATATCGGACGCCTGTGATGGCCGGATGCTGCCACGAGGACGACTGCCACCTCACCGCGCTGCGCCAGGCGCGCACGCTGTGGGTCGTGCTCATCATCAACGCCAGCATGTTCGTCGCCGAGTTCACCGCCGGCTGGATCGCCGACTCCACCGCGCTTCTCGGCGATTCCCTGGATATGCTCGGCGACGCTCTGGTTTACGGATTCAGTCTCTGGGTGATCGCGCGCAACACACGCTGGAAGGCGGTCGCAGCCGGACTCAAAGGCACCGTGATGGCAGTGTTCGGCGCTGCCGTATTGATGGAGGCCGCAAGCAAGGTAGTCTGGGGCGGCATGCCGCAGCCCCCGATCATGGCGCTTTTCGGCGCGATCGCCCTCGCCGCCAATAGTCTCTGCCTGCTGATGCTGACGCGTCACCGCGGCGATGACGTGAACATGCGCTCGTCGTGGATCTGCTCACGCAATGACCTCATCGCCAACGGCGCGGTGCTACTGGCCGCCGCCATTGTCGCCGTATCCGCCAGCCCCTGGCCGGATATCATCGTGGGTGTGGCCATCGCCGGGCTTTTCCTCCGCTCGTCAGGCCACGTGCTCGCAGACGCCCGGCGTACATACCGCGCATCGACACCCGCAGATAACGTGACGGGCTGACAGGCGACTCACCAGCCCGGGCCCCACCATTGCGAACGCCTCGACCATCGGCCGACCGCCCACATCCCGCCGCCCCGAGCGCTATGGCAAAATGACGCATTCGTCAGTAACGTTCGTGAAAGGTGCCGGCCAACGTCGTCTTTCCAGCGATGCCGGGCGATGGCGAGCCATTGGCCCCACGGGTGAGGCTGACGCGTGCCCTTGTGCAGGGATGCAGGAACGGGACAACACGACTATGGCAAGACAGCGTGGCTCTTCGGATACCAATCTACACGTCGCTTATTCACGCTTACGCCACGACCTGATCAAGCAGAAGTTCCAACCCGGGCAACGGCTCGTGGTCGCCGACCTGGCCGCCGCCTACGATGTCAGCAACACTCCGGTGCGTGAGGCATTGAACCGCCTGCACGAAGCGGGCTTCATTCACTTCGAGCGTGGCCGGGGATTCTTCGTGAAGCTGCCCTCGCCGGACGAGATCCAGGCGCTCTACGAGCTGCTGGCCGTGCTGCTCAAGCATGCGGTGCGAACCGCCGTCGGTGCCGGGCAGAAGGACGCAGTGCTGAACGCCCTCGCGAACACCCGCAAAGCGTTCACACGGACCGCGCAGGCTAGCGGCCCCCGCGAGGCGGGTGAACAACGGGCCGACGAGCTCGAAACCATGATCGAACAGCTCGTCCGGCTTCATTGCGCAGAGGAAGTGCTTCACGTCATCCGCAACACGCTGGATCGGACCCACTACGTGCGCTGCATCGACCTGGAGTCACGCACGGGCGTGGTCGACGTCTGCGAAGCAATCAGCGGTCTCGAGGATGCCGTCCACGACGAGGACCTCGCCCGTTGCGATGCGTCGATCGAACGTCAGATCACCGGCAAGATCCACCGGGTGCCGAGCCTCGTGCGCGAGGGTACCGGCCGGTATTACGCCCCGTACTAATCCGATCATAGGTAATGCGGCTCAGGGGCGTGACTCCCAGGCCACATAGGGCTCCTCCACCGTTAGGTGGCTGACCAGCAGTTTCAGCGCGAGAAGAGGCAGGAACCACTCGACGCCTGGCGCGGGCATGAGCAGATAGAGTTGCGAGAAAACGGCTCCGACACTCGCGAGGAGTGCCACACTGCGCTGCAGTCGGATGGGTACCTCCAGCGTGGCCACCGCCGCCACCAGGATATAGCCGTAAGCGTAAGCGAAATAGAAAATACTCCAATCCAGGAACAGCGCAGCGACGATGGCGACGTGAATGCCATGCAGCGCCACGAAACCAAGCTGCTCACGCCGACCCTGTCCATCACGGTGGTACCATCGCTTCGCGCTCGCGGTGGCGTTGGTGACGACGCCGCCGACGATGTCAAACGCCAGCAGCGCCGCAAGCACGTATTCGATCAGCGACCAGCCCGACACGGCGACCGCCGCATGCACGCAGACACCAGCAGCGGCAAGCGTCGCACTCACCGCCGAAAGCAACTGCTCGGCACGGGTCGCCCCCGGCCCGACGAACCGGTCCCAGGCACCGAGGATCCCGAAACGCGGTGCCGGGTAGCTCCAGTCCGATCGCATAGGGTCATTCCCTCCGTCTGCTCGTTGCGTCGTGGTTGCAGACGCCACCCCTGCGGGGTACCGCTCGGGGCTCCGCCTCCGCCACGGTCACGTCGTTACGTCATGCTCGATTGACGCCGCCGCGTGGGATCGTCCGTCGGCGGCGATCGCCTGGCCCATCGCCACCGTCAGCGCCCGCGGCAGGGCGAGGGCCACGACGTAACCAGGCAATGGCGTCCAGCCAACGAACCGGTACTGGGGGAAATGGCGGTAACGCCCGTCGAAACTGGCACCAGATATCTCCATGGCGGCGACTTCCAGCACTTCGAATCGACACCCGTGGCCGCAACGCAGGAGCTTGGCGAGCGCCTCCTTCGCCGTCCAGAAAGCGGTTCCCCAGAATTTCGTATCCACGCCCAGACGGTCACCCACCCCCTGCTCACACCGCGACATCTGTGCGCGCATGATCTCGGCGCGGTTGCACGCAGCACGCTCCAGATCCACCGCTATCGGGGTGACCGTCGGAGCGGCAACCGCGCAAGCCAACTGATCATCGTGGGAAATCGATATTTCGGTACTGCCGCCCTCATTCAGCACCGGCTGCCCCATGGCACCCGGAATGATCGCTGCCCGAGTGATGGGCTCGGCGACAGCGAGCGCCTGCTTCGCCGCGTGCCGGCCCAGCAGAAACGACAGCCGCCGCCGATCCGACGACACCTGGTCGAAATAGTCACGCTCCAGCGGGTGAAGTATCTCGCCGGCCCGGGCGACAGAGTTCCCGATATCCCGCGACCATGCGATTCGCGCAACGCGCTCGTGTCCCCCGCCGGAGACGGTGACCGCCGCCTGGCCGTTGGCCCCGTCGAAGCGCAACGCCCAGGGGCGCTCCGGTGTACCTCCCCTCGGGTCAGTCCGGTATTGGTTGCCAGACGCGGCTATCGTCATGCTCGCTACACCTTTCACTCACTCTATGACGGCCCGAAAGCATCCACAGACGCTCCGGCACGACTGTCTCGTTCAACGATGAAACGGTCGCGGGCTCGCTGGCAGCCCCCGGGCGGATACGGAATGGCGCTTCGCGGATTCGCAGACCATCGATGTCAGCCGCCATGGCTGGCACTGGTCTGGGTTGCCGGTGCCGGACAGCGGGTCTCGAGCTCGAGTGCGGCGTATGGCCCGACCGGGAAGGTGCTCGACGGTGTATCAGCGCGACCGCTGAAGGCGGTGGACACCGCACGTCTTCCAGTTACGAACAGCTCCCCGGCGTGTATGAAACCGAGGTCGCCGGTACGCAGGTAATAGGTACCGGGCCGCCCACGGATCTGCGCACGGAACGTCGCACTCGTGTCTTCGTGGCTTCCCAGATAACCGCGCGCCACGCTGGAGCCCGATATCCAGATCTCCCCGACGCGATCCACGCCCAGGGCGCGTCGCGAATCCGGATCGACGATGCGAACGTCCAGCGACGATGCCGGATCACCGCGAACCGAGCCGCAGGCGACCAGGGGCGTACCGCAGGGATCAGGCGTGACGGTCTTGCGATCGATCAGATCACCGCCATCGACGTAAAGAACGTTCGGCGCTTTCGGCCTGTCACACGCGCACACGCAAAGCGTCGACTCGATCAGCCCATAGCACGGCATGTGGGCTTGCGAGCTGAATCCGTTGCGGGAGAAGCGTGCACTGAAGCGTCGCAGCGTTTCCTCGCGAACCGGCTCGGCGGCGTTGATTGCCACCCGCCACCCGGAAAGGTCCACACCGGCAAGCTGGTGATCGCTGACGCGCTCGATACAGTGTTCATAACCGCCGTTGGGTGCACCGGCGATATCCACCCCGTAATCGCCGATAAGGCGGAGCCAGAGATAAGGGCGTTCCGCAAACGCCCTCGGCGACAGGAGCACACCGGTGCTGCCCTCATAGAGCACCTGGACCACAACCCCCACCAGCCCCATCGCGTGGTGAAGAGGCAGCCAGCTGCCGTGAACCGAATGCTCGTGACTGCCCCAGCGCGCCTGCATGAGGGCACTGTTATCCAGGAGATTGCGGTGGTCGACCATCACGCCTTTAGGCGGATTCATTGCCGCCCACGGGTACTGCAGCAGTGCCAGCACGTCAGGGCCAATGTCCGGCGCAACCCACGGTTCGGAGTCATCTTTGGCAAGCGCCGATATGGACGACACCACAACGTCCGCGTCGAGCTGGGTCCGGAAATACGTCACCATGCGCCCGCGCCAGCATTCGTCCACGAGTACGCAGGCGGGCGTTGCATCGCTGAGCACATGTCGCACGTGCGCGAAGTCGTGGCTCTCGCCGCTCGGCAACGGAACAGGCACGGGAATGGCGCCCGCATACAGACAGCCGAGAAACGCACGGACGAAATCCTCCCCCGTGGGAAACAACAGCATCACCGGCCGCTGGAAAACATCCAGTTGCCCGATCCGGGCAGCAATGGCCATTGCGTCACTATGTAACTCGGAGAACGTAACGTTTCGTTCTTCTGCCCCGGTCTCTCCGAGGAACGTGAACGCCGTTTTTTCGGGAATGTGCGCAGCGTGCCGGGCGACCAATTGAACGAGCGTGTCTTCGTCGCTGCCGGCCTTCGTATTCGACAACCACACGGCCAATCACCGTTCCCTGTTTACTAACCTTCTCAGAGGTATTGTCATGCATCAGCCGGTCTGTGCGCCGATGGGGCGCCGCGCCGCCACGAGCTCCTACGTCGCGTAATCGATGACGTATGGAACATATCCACGGGTCCAGTGGCGGTCAATCTACAGGAGAATACACCGAAAAAAATATTGTATTATATTTTCTTGAAAATATTGTTCTTGCACGCCAAGAAACCCCTTCTCGCAACTGCCGACAACGACCGTCATTCACTGATCTTTTCAGAGGTATTGCAAGGAGACGCAATCGGGTACGACGGGACAACCGCTCATGAATCTCCGGCACAGGCGCTGTTATGCTGCGGCGCAACACTTTGCTCTAGAGTAGGGGGTGTTCAATTGCAAGCCGGAGGCACCTCGCCATGGAACACTGGTATCTGCTGAGTGGCTCGGCTGACGCCGACGCGCCACAGTTGGTGAAAGTTCGAGCCCATGACCGGGCGGAGGCGCTGGGCAAGGGCCGTTCGCTGGGCTTCGACGAGCATTCGTGCGTTATCGACGAGCAGGCCACGGCCCGGCTGAGCCGCTACGGCGCCAATGTGGAATTTCTCTTCCGAAGCGCCCTGACACTGGACGAAGCACTGGTGTCGTGAACCCGACATCCGATGCCTGATAGCCCCCGCGAACCTTCGCGCGTCATGGCGTGCCTTGTTCGCGAATGCATTGATCGACCGGCGGCTCGCGCAAATCGTTTCGTGTTTCCTCAATGCACGCCCCGGTGCCATTACCCAGCGTCGCCGGCACCGGGGCGGCAATCACGACACTCCCGGCAGGTGGCACGATACTTGGTGCCGCACGCGAACACCGGTTTGGTGAGCATCCGCCCGGACATCGTAGACTTCGCGGATGTGCGGACGTTACGAACGACATACACCCCGGGATGCCTATGCCGAGCAATTGAGTCTTCGGCTGCCGCCGGGTGGGGACGAGCCTCGATACAACATCACCCCGGGCATGGTGGTGGACATCATCGTGGCCGCGGCCAGCGGTGGCCAAGCGCGCTTCGTTTTCGACGAAGCCTTCTGGGGGTTCAAACCCAACTGGGTCGAGGATGACAAGGCGCCCCGACCCATCAATGCGCGCGCGGAGAATGTCGCGCTCAGCCGTTACTTCCGTGACGCGTTCAGACACCGTCGCTGCCTGGTGCCGGCGGACGGCTGGTACGAGTGGAAGCGCACGGAGCACGGCGGCAAGCAGCCCTACTATGCCACCACCGGGACCCCACTCGCTTTCGCCGGACTCTATACACCGATGGACGAAAACGCATCGCGGCTGGGCCTGGCGATTATCACCGAACCGGCCCGCGGATCCGCGAAAGCGATTCACCCGCGCATGCCGGTTGTCCTGGACGCGTCGTGCTGGGGCGCGTGGCTGGACCCGGCACTGACCCGTCGCGAACGCATCCGCCGGGCGACCAGGCGCGTGCCGAGCGGGCAGCTCCAGCTGTGGCCGGTCAGCACGCGTGTCAATTCACCGAATCACGATGACCCGTCACTGATCGAACCCGACGAGGGCGGTCAATCAGCGAGCTGAACGCCGCCCGGGGCCGCAAGCGCGCCCCGGGCGGCGTCGAGGGACGCCCGGCTACTGCGCCTGGACGCGATCGAGCTCGGCCTCCAGCTCGGGCAGCGCTTCGAACAGGTCCGCGACCAGGCCGTAGTCGGCCACCTCGAAGATCGGGGCCTCCTCGTCCTTGTTGATCGCCACCACGATCTTGGCATCCTTCATGCCCGCGAGGTGCTGGATGGCACCGCTGATGCCCACTGCAACATAAAGCTTCGGCGCGACGATCTTGCCCGTCTGTCCCACCTGGTAGTCGTTGGGCACAAAGCCCGCGTCCACCGCCGCGCGCGAGGCACCGATCGCCGCGCCGAGCCTGTCGGCGATACGTTCGATGAGCGCGAAGTTCTCGCCGGAACCCAGGCCCCGGCCACCGGAGATGACGACCTCCGCGGCGGTGAGCTCGGGGCGCTCGCTCTCGGTGAGCTTCTCGTCGACGAACTCCGCCACGTCGGAATGCGGGACCGCCTCCAACGTCTCCACCGGGGCACTCCCCCCCTCGGTGGCCGCCGGCTCGAATCCGGTCGCGCGGACACTCACCACCTTGATGGCATCGCTGCTCTGCACTGTGGCGATGGCATTGCCGGCATAAATGGGTCGGCGGAAGGTGTCGGCGCTCTCGACGGCGATGATGTCCGAGACCATGCCGACGTCGAGGGCCGCCGCGACCCGGGGCAGGAAGTTCTTGCCGAAAGTGCTCGCCGGCGCCAGCACGTGGGAATAGTCCCGGGCCACCTCGGTGGCGAGTGCGGCAAGATCCTCCGCGGTCGGGTGCTCGTAATGGGGCGCATCGGCGTGGAGCACCTTGGCAACCCCCGACACTTTCGCGGCAGCCTCGGCCACACCGCTCGCATCGTGGCCGGCGATCAGGACGTCCACGTCGCCGCCGAGCTGACTCGCGGCGGTCACCGTAGCGAGCGTCGCCGGGCCCAGATTCCGGTTGTCGTGTTCGGCGATGATCAGCACGTTGCTCATGATTCAGATCACCTTCGCTTCGTTCTTGAGCTTGTCCACCAGCTCGGCGACGCTGTGGACTTTCACGCCTCCCTGGCGCTTGGGCGGCTCGGCAACCTTGAGGGTCGTCAGCCGTGGCGCGGTGTCCACGGCGAGCTCACCGGCAGTGAGCACATCCAGTGGTTTCTTCTTCGCCTTCATGATGTTCGGCAGCTTCACGTAGCGCGGCTCGTTCAGTCGCAGGTCGGTGCTGACAACCGCCGGAAGCTTCAGGCGTACCGTCTGGTTGCCTCCGTCGACCTCGCGGGTGACCGTGGCAGTGCCGCCTTCGAGCTGTAGCTCACAGGCGAACGTGCCCTGGCCCCAGCCAAGCAGCGCAGCGAGCATCTGCGGCGTCTGGTTGGCATCGTCATCGATCGCCTGCTTACCGCAAATCACCAGGTCCGGAGATTCACGCTCGACCAGCACCTTGAGCGCCTTCGCCACGCCCAGCGGCTGCAGCGCTTCCTCGGTGGATACCAGGATGGCGCGATCCGCGCCCATGGCAAGCGCCGTACGCAAAGTCTCCTGGCTCGCCTGCGCGCCGAGGGAGACAGCCACGATCTCCTCGATCTTGCCCGCCTCCTTCAAGCGCACCGCCTCCTCGACGGCGATCTCGTCGAAGGGGTTCATCGAATGCTTGACGTTCGCCGTCTCCACACCCGAGCCGTCCGCCTTCACGCGGACCTTGACGTTGTAATCCACCACCCGTTTGACCGGGACGAGTACCTTCATGATCGCTCCTGTCACTTGACTATCGGGCCTGTGGGATCTGCCACAGAAGAACACAGATCGTGGCCGCCGAGTGAGAACCTGAGATTCTGGCTGCCAACCCCGACGCCTCTGGGTTGCGCACCAAAGCCGCTCGAACCGGGATTACGCGTCGCGTCATCCACCCCACCCCGCCGCTTCACTCGTACGTGCGCTGGTCATCGATCACCTTGCCGTCATTGGCAAGCGTGCCCGTGGGCACCAGCGCCACCTCGCCACGCAGGTGGCAGACCTCCCGCAATCGCTCGGCGAGAGCGGCCTCCAGACCTTCGGGGTCACCGTCCACCTCGCACTGCAGGGTCATGACGTCTCGATGATCACTTTGCGTGATCACCAAACGCGCCCGTCGCACGGCCTCGCAATCCCGGGTAACCGCATGCACCTGCGACGGATGCACGAACAGACCACGTACCTTGGCCGTCTGATCCGCACGCCCCATCCATCCACGGATACGCTGGTTCGTTCGTCCGGTCGGGCACTCGCCGGAGAGAACCGCGGAGAGATCCCCGGTGGCGAAACGGATCAGGGGATAATCGGGGTTAAGCGTGGTGACGACAACCTCGCCCACTTCGCCCCCGGCGACCGGTTCGCCCGTGCCGGGGCGCACGATCTCCACGAGCACCCCCTCATCGACGACGAGCCCCTCCCGCGCGGAGGTCTCGTAGGCAATCAAGCCCAGATCCGCGGTGCCGTAGCATTGATGGACCTCAATACCACGCTCGCGGAACCGCTCCACCAGCGATGGCGGCAGCGGCTCGGCAGTCACAAGGCCATGGGTCAACGAGCCGATGTCCTCACCGAGCTCGTGCGCCTTCTCCAACAGGATGTTGAGAAACGATGGCGTGCCCGTGAAATACCGCGGACGCAGCTGCGCGATGGCCTTGACCTGAAGCTCCGTCTGGCCGGTACCCGCCGGGAAGACCGGGCATTCCAGCGCCTCGGCGGCATTGTCGAACATCGCCCCGGCAGGGGTGAAATGGTAGGCGAAGGTGTTGTGCACCAGCCCGCCGCCACGCCGAAACCCCGCAGCGACCATCGCCCGGGCGAAACGCCAGAAATCGGGGCGACGCGTCTGTGGCTCGTAAATCGGCCCCGGCGACTGAAACACTCGCTGCATGGCCCCGAAGTCTACTGCAGCGAGCCCACCGAAAGGTGGCTCCGCCTGTTGCCGCTCGATGAGCTCGGATTTGCGCAGCACCGGCAACCCGGCGAGCGCCCCCGCGTCCACGATTTCCTGCGGCGCCACTGCCGCGAGGCGTTCCGCGAAGTACGGCGACTTCGCCTTGGCGTGGGCGATCTGTCGCGGCAACGCCTCCCGCAGCGCCTGTGTCCGTTCGGCGGGCGTGCGGGTTTCGAGGTCGTCGTAGTGGTGCTCCATGGTCCGTCTCACTTTCCTGGCGTCCGGGGCAATCTGCGCTGCTCTGCAACGACTTACACGCTGAGCTACAAGTGAAAAGCGGCAAGTTCAAAGATCCAAGGCACCGACCGTCAGCACCACGCTCAACACTTTGAACTTTC
The DNA here is from genome assembly GCF_051195215.1 of Arhodomonas sp. AD133. Lineage (NCBI taxonomy): Bacteria > Pseudomonadati > Pseudomonadota > Gammaproteobacteria > Chromatiales > Ectothiorhodospiraceae > Arhodomonas > Arhodomonas sp. AD133. The sequence goes on from NZ_JBNAZM010000017.1 coordinate 17,539, forward strand.
AACTTTCCTCTTTGAACTTCCTCACAGCCAGCGCTTGCGCCGCTTGTAGCTCTTGAGGTTCTTGAACGAACGTCGTTCCTCGCCGCCGCCCAGGTAGGACTCCTTGACGTCCTCGTTGTTCATCAGCTCCTCGCGGGTGCCGTCGAGCACGATCTTGCCGCTTTCCATGATGTAGCCATAGTCGGCCATGCGCAGCGCGTAATTCGCGTTCTGCTCCACGAGCAGCATGGTCAGCCCCTGCTCGCGATTGATCTTGCCGATGATGGAGAATACCTCCTTGACCAGCAGCGGCGAGAGGCCCATGGAGGGCTCGTCGAGGAGCAGCATCTTCGGCCGCGCCATCAGCGCCCGGCCGATGGCGAGCATCTGCTGCTCACCGCCGGAGAGGTAGCCGGCGAGGCCGTTCGCGCGCTCGCGCAGCCGCGGGAAATAGTCGAAGACCATGTCGATATCCGCGCGCACGGCCTCCTTGTCCCGGCGCGTGAACGCGCCCAGACGCAGGTTCTCCGTCACGGTCATGTCCTCGACGATGCGCCGCCCCTCCATCACCTGGAAGATGCCACGCCGCACGATCTCCTCGGCGGGGCGATTGCTCACGGTCTCGCCCTCGAAGGTGACATTGCCTCGCGTAACCTCACCGTCTTCGGTCTTGAGCAGCCCCGAGATCGCCTTGAGCGTCGTGGATTTGCCGGCACCATTGGCACCGAGCAGCGCAACGATACGGCCCTGCGCAACCTCCAGGCTCACGCCGCGCAACACCAGGATCACATCGTCGTAGACGACTTCGATGTTGTTCACCGAGAGCACCGGCTCGGCGGTCATTTCCTCCGCGGGTCGGGACATGGCCCTGCCCTCCTCGTGATTCGCACGTGGGCCGGGGCGGCGACGCCGCCCCGGCGTCGCTTCGGCTTTACCAGCCGAGCCAGTCGTCGCGGCGCGGCAGATCGACAGTGGTGAGCTTGTTGAGCTCGAAGTCACCATCGCCCTGCCACTCGTTCTGGTAGACCATCACTTCGGTGGTGCCGCGATGGTTCTCCGGCGTCCAGGTGTGGGGCAGACACACACCTTCGAGCCCCTCCGGAACATGGCCGGACATGGACTCCAGAGCCGCCTTCACGCTCGGGCCGGTGATCTCGCCGTCCTCGGCGGCCACTCGCATAGCGTCGCGCATGAAGAACACCGAGCACACCGCCCGGGCATAGTGCAGGGCCCGGTCGCCGCCACCGGACTCCTCGGAGACCGCACGCAACGTCTCCATGCCGGGCACGTCGGCGCCCCACTGCGCGGCCCCCACGGGGAAGACGATGCCGTCACCGGCCTCGCCGGCAGCCGGGGCGGCAAGCTCGTCGAACCCCCAGACATTGGAGACGAACTGCACGTCCACGCCCACCGTGTCGCAGGATTTCAGCAGCGAGATATTCGAGCCCGACGTATTGGCGAGATAGGCATAGTTGGCGCCGGATTCCTTCAGCGACAGGCACTGCGCCTTGGCATCACCCGGCGAGAGCGAGTAGACGATCGGGTTCAGCACCTCGAAGCCCTGGCTTTCGGCGTACTCCGAGCAGGCCTCCTTGGGTGCGTTCGGATAGGGGTGGTTGTCGCCCATGTGCACCCATTTGGGAGTACCCTCGTTGCCGCCGCTCTCCCAGTCGTCCTTGGCCCAGGAGACCATCGCCCGGCAACCGTCGGTATAAGACGGGCCATAGAAGAAGTTGTACGGCGCCGCCGACTTGGTATGTGGCGACTTGCCAGTGGGGTCGGTGAGATGGCCCGAGTAGGACGCGGACATGTAGACGATCTCGTCGCGGGCGACGAAACGCACCAGCGCCTCGGTGTCCGCTGTGCCCCAGCCCTGGATCACCGGCGGATTGAGCGAGCCCGTCCAGCGCTTGTAGGCCGCAATGGCGCGTGGCGCTTCGTAGGAATAGTCCACCGTGTCACGTTCGAGTTGACGGCCGTCGATACCGCCCTGCTCATTGATGTAGGCAATGGCATCTTCGATGCCCTGCCCGTATATCTTGCCTACCGCGGAGGTCGGACCGGTGTAGGCGGCGAGGTGCGCCACCGGGATCGGATCCTCCGCAGCCTGGGCTCCACCGACAGCCAGGCCCAGCCCAGCGGCTACGGACAACGCGATTGTCGTGCTGCGCATCATTTTCTCTCCTTCAGTGCCAGTCACTGGCATTATTGTTCGGGCCGAAGCCCTTTGCCGGCCGCCCCGCAAGCGGCGGCTCCCGCCATGCCCGTCAGTAAGAGAACGGATACAGCTTCCAGTACGCCTTGGTGAGCTTCCACCGGTGGGCCAGGCCGTCCGGCTCGAAGATCAGGAACAGAATGATGGCAAGCCCGATGGCCATCTCCTTCAAGTACGCGAGTCCCTGGGTGATACCGGGCACGAACGAGCCGATGAAACCTGCCGTGGAGTCCATCACCTCCGGCAGCAATACCATGAAGGCAGTGCCCATGAGTGTGCCCATCACCGAACCGAGCCCACCGATGATCACCATGCCGAGAAACTGGATGGATAGCAGAATGGTGAAGCCCTCCGCGGAGACGAACCCGAGGTAGTGCCCGAACAACGCCCCACCTATGCCTGCATAGAACGAGGAGACGCCAAAGGCAAGGATGCGGTACTTCGTCAGGTTGATCCCCATGATCTCCGCGGAGAGGTAGTGATCACGCACCGCCACGAACGCGCGCCCGTCCCGGCTGCGCAACAGGTTGGCGCCGAAGAGATACATCACCACCACGAAGGCCAGCACCACGTAGAAGTAACGCTGATCGGTGTCGAAGTAATAGCCGAACAGCGACAGCGGCTCGGCCAGCGCCCCGGCGGAACCGCCGGTGAACCACGCTGCGCGGTTGAAGAAATCCTCGAGGATGAACTGCGCGGCGAGCGTGGCGATGGCCAGATACAGCCCCTTGATGCGCGCCGCCGGCACGCCGACGATCATGCCCACCGCCGTGGTCATCACCCCGGCGAGCGGGATGCAGAGGATCACCGGCAACCCCGTGGTGTTGTACAACCAGGCCGAGGCGAACGCGCCGAAGCCGAAGAACGCGGCATGGCCAAGCGAGATCTGGCCGGAGAAGCCCACCAGGATGTTCAACCCCAGAGCGGCGATCCCGTAGTAGCCGATCTGGATAAGTAGATTCAGGTGGTAGCTCGACAGAATGAACGGGCTGACCAGCAGCAGCACCACCCCCGCGATCGCGAAATTGCGCGACATGGGCGTGGGAAAGATCGTGGTATCCGAGGCGTAAGTGGTGCGGAATTCCCCGCACCGCATGCTGTTTGCACCGAGAGCCATGTAGTCTTCTCCTCCCCCGTCTGCGGCCGGCGCATGGCGGCCGTCAGATGCGTTCGATGTCGCGGGTGCCGAACAGGCCGTAGGGCTTGATCATGAGAATGATCACGAGCACGTAGAACGGCACGATCTGGTAGAGGTTGCCCCAGCCGAGCCACTGGCCGTCGACGTACTGGGCAAGATTCTCGATCACCCCGATGATCAGCCCGCCGACGATGCCGCCGACGATGGAATCGAGCCCACCGACGATCGCCGCCGGAAAAACCTTGATCCCGAAGAACGACAGCGCCGATGACACGCCGTTGACCATACCGATGACCACACCGGCAAGCGCGGAGACCATCGCCGAGATGGCCCACGACAGCGCGAATACCTGCTTCACGGAAATTCCGAGGCTCGCGGCCACCTGCTGATCGAACGCAGTCGCCCGCATGGCAAGTCCCATGCGCGAGTACTTAAAGAACCAGAAGAAGCCGACCATGATCACCAGCGAGATGATCAGGCTCATGAGATAGGCGGTCTGGACGTTGAGTCCCAGGATGTTCACCGACTCCACCGGGAACACCTCGGGGAACGGCTTCACGAACTCACCGAAAATCCACGACAGCAGCGCCTGGAAGAAAATCGACAAGCCGATGGTGAGCATGATCACCGAAATAATGGGCTCGCCGATCATCGGTCGCAGCACCACCACCTGGAGCAGCACGCCGAAGGCGAACATGAACGCCAGCGTAAACAAAAAGCCGAGCCAGAAAGGCAGGCCGAATTTCACCAGCAACGCCCAGCACACCCAGGCGCCGATCAGGAGGAACTCGCCCTGGGCGAAGTTCACCACCTGGGTGGATTTGTAGATGAGTACGAAGCACATCGCGACGACGCCGTAGAGCGTGCCCACGATCACCCCGTTGACGAGCAGCTGGACCAGTAATTCCCAGTTCATCGTTGTCTCCTCCTCCCCTCGCGACCCTAGGCGGCGCCAGCAGCGCGGCTGTCGCCCGCTGCCGAGGGCACGCCGTTGTCCGGGGCCAGGTCCACCACGCGCAGGTCGGTGCGGATGCGTGAGGTCGTGCCGTCCTGGAAGGTGATGGTGGTATCCACGTGCACGTGGTCCTCGCCGCCGTAGATGGCGTCGATGATCTCGCCGTACTTCTCCTGGATAACGCCGCGGCGAACCTTGCGCGTGCGGGTGAGCTCGCCGTCGTCGGGGTCGAGCTCCTTGTAGAGGAGCAGGAATTTGCGGATGCGTTGCCACTGCGGCAGCGTCGCGTTCACCGCCTCCACCTCGCGCTGAATCAGCTCGTAGATTTGCGGGTGGGCGGAGAGGTTGGTGTAGTTAGTGAACGCAATACCCCGCTGCTCCGCCCATTTGGCGACAATGCCGTAGCGGATGCAGATCATGGCAGCGAGATAAGGCCGCTCGTGGCCGAGGATCACCGCCTCGGCGATGAACGGTGAGAACTTCAGCTTGTTCTCGATGAACATCGGCGAGTAGCGGTCGCCACCGGCGGTGGTGGCAAGGTCTTTGATGCGGTCGATGACCACCAGGTGGCCGTTACCCTCCTTGAAGTAGCCGGCATCGCCGGTATACATCCAGCCCTCGCGCACGTCCTCGGCAGTGGCCTTTTCGTTCTTGAAGAAGCCGAGGAACATGCCCGAATTGCGCGCCACGATCTCGCCGACGCCATTCTCGTCGGGCTGGTCGATGTGTACCTCGGCGTTGTCGAACGGCACGCCCACGGTGTCGAAATCGATGTCGTCACCACGGTGAATGGTATAGGCGCCGGCGAGCTCGGTCTGACCATAGAGCTGGCGTAGCGGCACCCCCATGGCCAGGAAGAACTTGAAGGTATCCGGGCCCAGGGCGGCGCCACCGGTGGCCGCCGAGCGCAGGAAGGTGAAGCCGAGGCGGTCCTTCAGCGCGCGGAAGAGAATCCAATAGGCGAGCCGGGATTGCTCGCCGCGCTCGACGGCCGCCATGCCCCATTTCATGCCCAGGTTGAACATCTTCTGCTTGAACGGGCTCGCGTCCATCATCCGCGCTTTCACGTCCGCAGCGATGGTCTCCCACACCCGCGGGGCAAGAAGGACGAAGTTCGGCCCGATCTCACGCAGATCGGCCATCATCGTCTCCGTCTCTTCGACGAAGTTCACGGTGATACGGCTGATCAGCGACTGCGCGACCGCATAGACCTGCTCCATGATCCAGGGCAAAGGCAGCACGGAGACGTAGTTGTCGTCCGGATACTTGGGATCGGCGCGGAGATAGGCGGTGCAGTGGTCGAGGAACGGACCGGCCTGCATCATCGAGAGCTTGGGCTTGGAGGTGGTACCGGAGGTGGTGATCAGCATCGCCACATCCTCTCCGCGGGTAGCCTCGACCATCTCGCGGTAGGTACCGGGCCGTTCCCGCTCCAGCGCGTCGCCTCGCTCGAAGAGCTCGGCCTGGCTGATCAGCCGCGGATCGTCGTACTTCCGCATGCCGCGGGGATCGTGGTAGACGATGTGCTTGACGGAAGGGCACTGCTCGCTGATTTCCAGCGCCTTGTCGACCTGCTCCTCGTCTTCGCACATGATGATCGGTGCCTCGGAGAGATCGATCAGGTAAGCGAGCTCCTCGTCGAGGCTGTCCTGGTAGACACCGAGGCTCATTGCGCGCAGTGCGTGCGCGCCCACCTCGCAGTGCAGCCACTCGGGACGGTTGCCGCCGATGATCGCCACGGTATCGCCATGGCCGACACCGAGGGCCTTCATGCCCAGGGCGAAACGCGAAACCGCGTGCTCGTAGTCGCGCCAGGTATACTCGCGCCAGATGCCGAACTCTTTCTCCCGCATGGCCACCTCGTCGGGCCACTGTTCGGCGTTGTGGGCGAGCAGCTTGGGGAAGGTGTCGTACTGGCCGGTATCCGGCAGCTGCATGGTTCGCTCGGCCATCACGCCACCTCCCCGGCCGATTCGTCCTCGCCGAGATAGGCCTCGCGCACACGCGGGTTGGCCATGATCTCGTCGGGGTTGCCGTCAGCGATCTTCTCGCCGAAGTCCAGCACGGCGACACGGTGGGAGAGGTCCATGACCACCCCCATGTCGTGCTCGATCATGATCACGGTGATCCCCCACTCCTCATTGAGGTCGACCACGTAGCGCGCCATGTCCTCCTTTTCCTCGTGGTTCATGCCCGCCATGGGCTCGTCGAGGAGAATGAGCCGGGGCCGCAGTGCCACCGCCCGGGCAAGCTCGACACGCTTGCGCAGCCCGTAGGACAACGTTCCGGCCACGGACTTGCGGATGTGGGCGATCTCGAGAAAGTCGATGATGTCCTCGACCTGCTGGCGATGGTCGAGCTCTTCGCGCTGCGCCCCGCCGAGCCAGTAGAACGAGCCGGTGAAGAAGTTGTTCTTCAGATGATGATGGCGCCCGACCATGATGTTCTCGAGCACCGTCATATGGTTGTAGAGCGCGAGGTTCTGGAAGGTGCGGCCAATGCCGCGCTCGCAGCGGCGGTTGGGGCGGAAAGCGGTGATCTCTTCACCGCGGAAACGAATGCTGCCCTGCTGCGGCTGGTAGCGTCCGGAGATGCAGTTGAGCAGCGACGTCTTGCCCGCGCCGTTGGGACCGATGATGGAGAACATCTCATGCTCCCGCACCTCCAGGCTCACATCGCGCAGGGCCTTGACGCCACCGAAGGACAACGTGATGCCGTCTACCTTCAGCAGCGCATCACCAATCCTCGATTCAGCCATACCGAGCTCCCCTGTCACTGGCCCCGCTCCTGCGGGGGCCTGTCTGGGTGGCGGGAGAGGCTGTGCCTGCGGCCGCCGTACCGTCACCCGGTTGGGGCGCCGGCAGGTGCGCGGTCGCGGGGTCCGCTTAGCCCCGTCAAGTGCGCCGCCCCGCCGGGGTCGCCGGACGGGGCGGGCACGGTAACGGCTCGGTCGATCATCGACCGGACCTCTCCTCCTCCTGCTTCCATCGCCATCGTTGGCGGCGGTCACGCCGGCGGGGCACTTTGTGGTCCGAGTCGGGTCGCGCCCTCTGCCGGTGACTTGAGATTACGTTTACGTAAACGTTAGTTCAAGCCCCGTGAACGATGCAACAGCTTTGCTTAAGCGGCGCGGCGGGTGCCGCGCCGCAGTGGCAAGTTGAAAGTGCTGAGCCGGGACACCGGTGCCGCCGACGCCCGCGGCTGTTTGCTTTCAACCTTGCACTTGGAGCTCCATGCCGCTATCTGGGCGCCATGCGGATCGCGCCGTCGAGGCGGATCACCTCGCCATTCAACATCACGTTCTCGCAGATGTGGCGCACCAGCGCCGCGTACTCGTCGGGACGGCCCAGGCGCGGGGGGAACGGGGTCTGCTCACCCAGACTCGCGCGCACCTTGTCCGGCAGACTCGCCATCATTGGCGTCTCGAAGATGCCCGGGGCGATCGTCATCACCCGGATACCGCGGCCGGCGAGGTCGCGGGCGAGCGGCAGGGTCATACCGGCCACGCCGGCCTTGGAGGCGGAATACGCTTCTTGCCCGACCTGGCCATCGAACGCGGCAACCGACGCTGTGTTAACGATGACACCGCGTTCGCCCTCGGCTTCCGGCTGCGCCTGCGCGATTGCCTCGGCGGCGAGACGCACCACGTTGAACGTGCCCACCAGATTGATCTGCACGGCACGTGCGAATGTCTCGAGCGCGTGTGGCTCACCGTCGCGGTTCAGCACCCGCTCACCATGGACGATGCCGGCACAGTTGACCGCCCCGTTCAGGCCACCGAAGGCCGAGCGGGCCCTCGCGACCGCCGCCTGCACCGCGGCCTCGTCGGTAACGTCGGTGACCTGCGTCACCGCCGCGTCGCCGAGATCGGCGGCGAGCTGCTCGACGCCCTCGGCATTCACGTCCGCCAGCACCACCCGGGCGCCGTCGCCCACCAGCGTCCGTGCCGTTGCCGCACCGAGCCCTGAGCTCGCCCCCGTGATCAGAAACACCTTGCCATCGATCCGCATCGCAATGACTCCTTCGCCCCGCGGGGCCGTCGGTGGCGGTCCGAGGACACTTAAATATGTCAATACTCGGCAGCCGCCTGAATTGACCTGTTACCGGACTCGCAAAATTGACGTTAACGTAAACGTAACTAGAATAAACCTGCAAGCAACCGCCCGACCACGGGCGCGGCCGCGTATCGGCCAATGAGGAGGAGCGCCGCCTGCCGGCGGCGATATCACATGACGGCGCGCAACGCGCCCCGACCTGACAGGTGCCCCATGACCCGGAGCGTTCCCCTGTTCATCGAAGGCCGCTTCGTCGATAGCGAGGCCTCGGAGTGGATCGACGTCACCAACCCGGCCACGGACGAGGTGATCGCCCGGGCGCCGGTGACCACCGACGATGAGATGGCCCGTGCCATTGCATCGGCCAAGGCGGCCCAGAAGGATTGGGCGCAGGTCCCCGTCTCCGACCGCGCCCGGTACGTGATGCGCTACCAAGCGCTGCTCAAGGAACACCACGACGACATCGCCCGAATTCTCGCCGAGGAGACCGGCAAGACCTTCGCAGACGCCAAGGGCGATGTCTGGCGCGGCATCGAGGTGGTGGAGCACGCCATGGGTGTGCCCACGCACATGCTTGGCGAGACCATGGAGCAGGTCGCCCGTAACGTGGACACCACGAGCTGGCGCCACCCGCTCGGCGTGTGCGCAGGCATCACGCCATTCAACTTCCCGGCCATGATCCCGCTGTGGATGTATCCGCTCGCGGTTGCCTGCGGCAACAGCTTCGTACTGAAGCCTTCCGAGCAGGATCCGCTCACCCCCGTTCGGCTCGCCGAGCTGTGGGTGGAAGCGGGCTTCCCCGAAGGCCTGCTGCAGGTCGTCCACGGCCGCAAGGAGCAGGTGGACACGCTGCTCACGCACCCGGACATCAAAGCGATCTCCTTCGTGGGTTCGCCAACGGTGGGTCAGCACATCTACCGTACCGGCACCCACCACTTGAAGCGCGTGCAGTGCATGGTGGGCGCGAAGAACCACACGATCGTGATGCCCGACGCCAACAAGGAGCAGGCCCTCAACGCCCTGGTGGGCGCCTCCTGCGGCGCTGCCGGTCAGCGCTGCATGGCGATCTCGGTGGCGGTTTTCGTCGGCGAGGAGACCCGCGGCTGGGTCGAGGACCTCAAGGCCGCTTTCGAGCAGATCCGCCCAGGGAGCTCCGACGACCCGGACGCCGCTTTCGGCCCGCTCATCAGCCGCGGCGCCAAGGAGCGCGTCGAGCGCATCCTGGGCACGGTGGAAGCCGAAGGTGGACGACTGCTGCTCGATGGCCGTGGCTACGAGGTGTCCGGCTATCCGGATGGCTACTGGGTGGGCCCGACACTCGTCGACAACGTCACCGCCGAGATGACCTGCTATCAGGAGGAGATCTTCGGGCCGGTGCTGAATGTGGTCCACGTGGATACGCTCGATGACGCCATCGAGTTCGTCAACGCCAACGCCTACGGCAACGGTACATCGATCTTCACCGATTCGGGCGCGGCAGCGCGCAAGTACCGCCACGAAACCGAGGTGGGACAGGTGGGTGTCAACCTGCCCATTCCGGTGCCGCTACCGTTCTTCTCGTTCACCGGCGGCAAGGGCTCGTTCTACGGTGACCTTCACGCATACGGCAAGGATGCAGTGCGCTTCTATACGGAGACGCGCACAGTGATCGAGCGCTGGTTCGAGTCGGACATCCCGGACGGCCACGGCCCGAACATGACCATCAACCTGGGCTGACCGTGGTGGCTTTGCTCCCGCTCTCAAGGGAGCGGGGGCAACGCAACGGCCGGCTACCAGCGACCACGGCCCGCGAACCCCGTGCAGAGTGGATGAAGCGACGCGAAACACACCGTCTCCGGTTGATCCAGACCCCAGAGGCGGATTGCGCAGCGCTCCATCCGCCCTGCCGCGCCACGGCTGCACATTAAGGACACCGCCCATGGATTTCGCACTCTCCGAAGAACAGACCGCTTTCCAGGACACCGCGCGCGATTTCGCGCTCAACGAGCTGGCACCTCATGCCGCGCGCTGGGACGCCGAGGGGATCTTTCCCAAAGACGTCATTGCCCAGGCCGGCGAGCTGGGCTTCTGCGGTCTCTACGCGCCGGAAGATGCCGGCGGGCTCGGGCTCACGCGCCTGGACTCGGCGATCATCTTCGAGGAGCTCGCCGGCGGCTGCACCTCCACCGCCGCGTTCATTACCATCCACAACATGGTCACCTGGATGATCACCACGTGGGGGAGCGACGCGGTCAAAAGCGAATGGGCCGCCCCCCTCACCACCGGCCAGCGCCTCGGCTCCTACTGCCTCACCGAGCCGGGCGCAGGCTCCGATGCGGCAAGCCTGCGCACGACCGCCAGGCGCGAGGGCGATCACTACGTGCTCAACGGCACGAAGGTGTTCAGCTCCGGCGCCGGCGACACGGACATCCTCGTGGTCATGGCCCGCACCGGGGGCGAGGGTGCTGCCGGTGTCTCCGCCTTCGCAGTGCCCGCCGGCCTCGACGGCATCAGCTACGGACGCAAGGAGGAGAAGATGGGCTGGAACAGCCAGCCCACCCGCTCCATCTCCTTCGACGACGTGCAAGTGCCCGCCGACCACCTGCTCGCCGAGGAAGGCCAGGGCTTCAAGCTCGCGATGAAGGGCCTCGACGGTGGGCGCATCAACATCGCAACGTGTTCCGTGGGCACCGCCCAGGCGGCGCTCGTCGCCGCCCAGCGCTATCTCCACGAGCGCAAGCAGTTCGGGCAGCCTCTCGCCAGCTTCCAGGCACTGCAGTTCAAGCTCGCGGACATGGCCACGGAGCTCGTCGCCGCGCGGCAGATGGTGCGGCTCGCCGCCTGGAAGCTCGACCAACGCGACCCGGACCTCACTACCTACTGCGCCATGGCCAAGCGCTTCGCCACGGACGTGGGCTTTCGCGTGTGCAACGAAGCACTACAGCTCCATGGCGGCTATGGCTACATTCGCGAGTATCCGCTGGAGCGTCACGTGCGTGACACGCGGGTGCACCAGATTCTGGAGGGCACCAACGAGATCATGCGCGTGATCATAGGCCGCCGCTTTCTCATGGACGACGCCCCGGAGACGATTCGATGAACGACTACACCAACCTCACCGTCGAACGCCGCGGGCACACGGCGCTGATCACCATGAACAACCCGCCGGCGAACACCTGGACCCGGGAGGGGTTGATCGACCTGAAGCGCCTCATCGAGGAGCTGGACGCCGACCGCGACGTCTACGCCCTGGTGCTCACCGGCAGCGGCGAGAAGTTCTTCTCCGCCGGTGCCGACCTCAAGCTCTTCGCCGATGGCGATCACGGTGTCGCCGCCGAGATGGCGCGGCGCTTCGGTGAAGCGTTCGAGACGCTCGCCGCTTTTCGCGGCGTCTCCATTGCCGCTGTCAACGGCTTCGCCCTCGGTGGCGGGCTCGAAGTAGCGCTCGCCTGCGACGTGCGGATCGCCGAGCCCAACGCCAAGCTGGGTCTGCCGGAAGCCAAGGTGGGCCTGCTGCCCTGCGCCGGCGGCACTCAGCGTCTGCCCCGGCTCGTGGGCGAGGGCTGGGCGAAGCGCATCATTCTCTGTGGCGAGCAGGTGAACGCCGAGCAGGCGCTGCGCATCGGTCTGGTCGAGGAAACCGTCGACCAGGGCGAATCACTGGACCGGGCCCTCGCCCTCGCCGAACAGGTAGGCAACCAGAGCCCCATCGCCGTCGCTTATTGCAAGCGCCTCATCGACGGTGCCCAGGCCCGTCCCATGGCGGACAACCTCCCCGACGAGCGCGAGCGCTTCGTACGCCTGTTCGACTCCGAGGACCAGCGCGAGGGCGTGGGCGCATTCCTGGAGAAACGCAAGCCGCAGTGGCGGAACCGGTAGGGGGCTTGGCCGGCAAGACGGCGCGTCGCCGGTTCGGTGCTTGTAACCGGACGCCGGGTGACAGTTTCGAGTTGAAAGTTCCAAGTCGCGGGCGGGGACGGCACCGTGGGTGCGTCTCGCCACTTGCCACTTTCAACTTGGAACTTGTCACTTCCTGGGAACTAGCCACTTTCCACTAAAAACGCATTTCGAGGAGCCTGCATGACCGACCAGCCCGTGATTTTCGAGGAACGCACCGCCGGCAACGGCCGCAAGGTGGGCTTCGCGCGTCTTGATGCCGAGAAGGCGCTGAATGCGTTGAACCCGGCGATGATCGCCGCGCTCCGCCCGCAACTCGATGCCTGGGCGAGCGATCCCGATATCGCTTGCGTCGTCCTCCACGGCGCCGGGGAGAAAGCATTCTGCGCTGGTGGCGACGTGGTCACCATGTACCACGCCATTCGCGAAGCCGACGGCGGCCCGAGCGAGGTCTGCGAGCAGTTTTTCGAGCAGGAGTACCGGCTCGACTACGCGATTCACACCTATCCCAAGCCACTGCTTGTATGGGGCCACGGTATCGTCATGGGCGGCGGCCTCGGAATGATGGTAGGGGCGAGCCACCGTGTTGTAACCGAGAGCTCGCGAATCGCCATGCCCGAGATCACCATCGGACTGTACCCGGACGTGGCCGGCACGTGGTTCCTCAACCGCATGCCCGGCCGGGTGGGCCTCTTCCTGGGCCTGACCGGTGCCCAGATGAACGCCGCCGACGCGCTCTACACCAGCCTCGCGGACTATTTCGTCCCCGGCGACCAGCGTGACGCGATCTTCGCGGCCCTCGCCGAGGTGGACTGGGACGACGACCCCGAGCTCAACCGCGGACACCTCTCGGTGCTGCTGCGCCGCTTCGCCGACGTCTCGCGGGATCAGCGCCCGGAGTCCAATGTTCTCCAGCACCTGGAGTTCATCGACCACGTCACCGACCACCACAGCGTCGAGGGCATCCTCGAGTCGCTACGCACCGCCGCCCCGGACGACAAATGGCTGGCGACCGCGGTCAAAACCCTGGAGCGAGGCTCGCCGACTTCCGCTCGGTTGATCTTCGAGCAGTTCCGCCAGGGCAAGTACCTCTCACTCAAACAGGTCTTCCAGCGCGAGCTCAACATGTCCGTGCAGTGCACCATGCACCACGACTTCCCCGAGGGCGTCCGGGCCCTGCTGGTGGACAAGGACAAGGCCCCCCGGTGGCAGCCATCAACCATTGCCGAGGTGGACGACGCACTGATCGAGGAACACTTCCAGCCCCCGACAGGTCTCGATCCATCCCCGCTCGCTGACCTGCCGGAATAGCGGCCAGGGAGTAACCACTGAAGACGCCAAGAACACCAAGGTTCACAAAGAAGAGGCGTCGGCCGGCTCCGGGCGAGTGGCGCAAGCCCGGAGCCGGCTGGTTGCAAGCATCCGCCCCGTCGCAGGACGGCGAGTGCGAAGCACTGGGCGACATGCCAAACGCGCAGATGTCAGCTGCCAGAGCACGTAGTCTGACGATCGATCCCACCCGGTGACCGGAGCGATTCATTCCGGTGTGTTTTGCGTCTCGGGGGTTACCACTCTCTCACCCCCGATCCGCCTGTTAAACTTGCGCCATGGACGAGCCACGTTTCATTCAGCCGGAATGGCCGGCGCCGGAGAACGTGCGAGCGGCGACGAGCACGCGTATCGGCGGCGCGAGCCGGCCGCCGTTCGATACGTTCAACCTCGGCGCCCGCGCCGGCGACGACGCGCTTAGCGTGAAGGAAAACCGCCGCCGCCTGCGTGAAGCGCTTTCCCTGCCGGAGGAACCCCGCTGGCTCGCCCAGGTTCACGGCACCCGTGTAGTCGCGGCAGGCACCGTCCAGCGTGATGAAAGCCGGGCCGATGCCGCCGTGACGGACCGCCCGGGTGTGGTGTGCGCGGTGCTCACCGCGGACTGTCTGCCGGTGCTCCTGTGCGACCGCAAAGGGCGTCGCATCGGAATCGCCCACGCCGGCTGGCGGGGTTTGAGCGGCGGAATCATCGAGCAGACGATCAAGGCGACGGGTGTCGCGCCGGGCGAATTGCTCGCCTGGCTCGGCCCGGCCATCGGGCCGGACGTCTACGAGGTCGGTGCCGACGTGCTCGACGCCTGCCGGGCCTCCGACCCCGGCTGCGAGCGCTGCTTCCGACCGGGGCGCTCCGAGCGCTGGTACGCCGACATCTACGCCCTCGCCCGGCGGCGCCTTGAGGCCGCGGGCGTGCACGCCGTCTACGGCGGCGGGCTGTGCACCCATACCGACGCCGAGCGCTTCTACTCCTACCGGCGCGACGGCCGTACGGGCCGGATGGCCACGCTCATATGGCGCACGCGATAACGAATAACGATTACGTTTTTCCGAGGAGACGACATGCAGGTAATCAGCGGCGAGCAGGTAGCGAAGGCCCTGCCCTGGCCCGCGCTCGTCGAGCGCATCGCAGCGCTGTTGCGCTCCGGCTGCGAAGCCCCGCCACGCCATCACCACAGCATCGAACGCCCCGGCGGCACGGCCACCATGCTGCTCATGCCCGCCTGGCAGCACGACGGCTACATCGGTGTGAAAATGGTGCACGTGTTCCCGCAGAACGCCGACCGCGGCCTGCCCGCGATCTCGGGCCTGTACCTGCTTTGCGAGGGCGATACCGGCGTGCCGCTGGCCTGCATCGACGGTAGCGAGCTCACCCGCCGCCGCACCGCCGCCGCCTCGGCTCTCGCCGCCCGCTACCTGGCGCGCGAGGATGCCGGTCGGCTGCTCATGGTGGGTACCGGCAAGCTGGCGCCGATGCTCATCGAGGCCCATGCAGCGGTTCGCCCGATCCACTCCATAGGGGTGTGGGGACGCAATCCGGAGAAGGCCGAAACCATCGCCGCCGAGTACCGGGCGAAGGGCTTCGACTGCGATGCGGTCACGGATCTCGCCACCGCGGTCAGCGAGGCGGACATCGTCACCTGCGCGACCCTCTCCACCGCCCCCCTGGTTCATGGCGAATGGCTGCGGCCAGGCACCCACCTCGACCTGGTGGGCGCCTTCCGCGCGGACATGCGCGAGAGCGACGACGAAGCGGTGCGCTGCGCAGACGTCTTTGTCGACACCCATGCCGGCGCCCGCGGCGAGGCCGGCGACCTCCGCCAGGCGGAAGCGAGCGGCGCCTTCGACTACGACGACATCCACGCCGACCTGGAGGCGCTCGCCCGCGGCGAACACCCCGGGCGCGAAAGCGCCGATGAGATCACGCTGTTCAAGTCCGTGGGGGCGTCGTTGGAGGATCTTGCCGCGGCCATCGAGGTTTGGGAGCAGGTCGGCGCACCCGGGTGACAAGCAACGTAGGAACCGTCGGTCGGCTGCCCCACGCAGCCAACAACGACCCACGACGTGGCGCCATCGCTGCGCCGAGGCGTTTGACACCGCCGGTGTCGGGCTCCGCCCTACGGCGGTCCCGACCTACACCACTGCCCCACGCGCCTTGGCAGCTCCGACGCCATTCAACGCTGGTGCCTCAACGCTCGCTGCGCGTGGAAATCGTGGGATTGCTCCCTGTAGCCCGAAGCCGCGCTTTCCACTTGAAACGTGTGACTCGCAACTCGCAAACCCGAGCGGCGTCCGGCCGCGACCGAACCTTGTCACTAGCAACGTGCAACCGGCAGCCGGATCTCTGCAACGAGGCCGCCGCCTACGGCGTTGTCGAGGCTGAGCTCGCCGCCGAGACCATGAATGAGGTTACGGGCGATGCCGAGGCCGAGGCCGAGGCCCTGGCGGTTGGCGCGCTGGCCGTGCTGGGCGCGGTTCCAGGGGCGGAACAGCGCTTCGCGGGCGGATTCCGGGATGCCCGGGCCGTCATCGCGAATACGAATACACACTTGCTCGCACTCGCGCCTTAACGTGACTTCGGCGCGTTCGCCGTAGTCGAGGGCATTGTTGAGCAGGTTGCTGACGGCGCGTTTCAGCGCCAGCGGTCGGCAATCGTAGGCCACCGGGCGCAGATCTGCGTCCACTCGTCCGCCACACAGCCGCGCATCGCGCACCAGCTTGCCGAGGAGGTGGTCGAGCTGCACCGTCTCCACGGCCTCGTCGAGCTCGGTTTCACGCACGCTTTGCAGCGCCCCGCCGACCATTTGCTCGAGCTCGTCGAGATCCGCCTGGAACTCATCCCGCCGGACCGCGTCGTCGAGCATCTCGGCACGCAGTTTCAGCCGCGTGATGGGCGTGCGCAGATCGTGGGAGATCGCCGAGAAAAGGCGATTGCGGTCTTCGATGAAGCGGTGGATGCTCTGCTCCATATCCACGAACGCACGCCGGGTACGCCGGTATTCCTCCGGCCCCCGCTCGGGCAGCGGTGCGTGCCCGAACCCCTTGCCGAATGCGCCCGCGGCCTGGGACAGCGCCTCCAGCGGCCGGGTAATCGAACGCACCACCGGCAGAGCCAGCACCAGCACCGTTACCACGGGCAACAGCATCAGCGCGAGGCGGTCGCGAGTCAGCGGTTCGGCTTTCTCCAGAAAATACGGATCCGGCATCACCGAGGCGAGCAGCAGCCACTCGCCGCTGGCAAGCTCCACCTGCGCGGCCAGCACCGGCGCCGGCTCTCGCAGCACGGCCGCCTCGGTCCATGAGCCAGGAAGGTCCGTGAGACGTGCGCCATCCGGTGATACCTTCAGCATTGCGGGCATGGCGAAGCCGACACGAAACCGATAGCGCCCGCGCAACGCCCCGGCGAGCGTTTGTTCCACGCCCGACAGCGCCGCGTCACGCAGCGGTGACGGCGCGATACCGGCCACCGCCACGGCGCTGTCGTTGAGTGTGAGGAAAAACCGGGTACTGCCCATCTCCCGGAGCTGCTCGAGAACGATAGGGCGATAGCTTGCAGGCAGGTCGGCGAAAAAACGCACCGTTCCCGCCATGCTCCGGGCGAGCTGTATGGCACCGTTGCGCGCCGCGACGCGGGCATCCTCGCGGATCTGTTCCGCCCACAGCCAGGACGCCATTAGCTGCGTGGCGAGCACGCCGGTAACCATGACCAGCACCAGCCGGCCGAGCAGCGATTGAGGCCACAGCCGCTGCAACGCCGTGGCCATTGTCAGCCGCGCTCGGCCGCCACCTCGGCGGCGAACACATAGCCCGCGCCACGCACGGTCTTTATCAGCCGGGGTTGACGGCCATCGTCACCGAGGCGCTGGCGCAGGCGGCTGATCTGGACGTCCAGGTATCGATCCAGCGGCGAGGGCTCACGGCTGCCGGTGGCTTCGGCCAGCTGTGCGCGCTCGACGATCTCGCCGGCGTGCTCCACCAGGTATTGAAGCAACTGGAATTCCTGGCCCGAGAGGTGGATGACCGCACCGTCCGGCCCCTTCAGGTAACGCTCGATGACGTCCAGGGAGAAATCGTCGAAGCGGTAGCCCCGAACCGCGCCATCGCCCTCGCCCGCATCCACCCGGCGCAGGATGGCCTTGATGCGCGCGAGCAGCTCGCGCGGGTTGAACGGCTTGCCCAGGTAATCGTCCGCGCCGATTTCCAGGCCCACGATACGGTCGGTGTCATCGGCGCTGGCGGTGAGCATGAGCACGGGCACGTCGGACCGGCGGCGAATGGCCTGGCAGAGGCTGAAGCCGTCCTGATCGGGCAGCATGATGTCGAGCACGATCAGTGCGATACGGTCGACGAAGCGCTCGAACTCGGCGAGCGCCTCGGCGCCGTCGGCAGCGCTCAACACGGCGAAGTTGTTCCGCTCCAGGTAGTCCTTGAGCAGGGTCCGGATCTTGTGATCGTCGTCGACGACAAGGATCTTACGGGTCATGATCGATCGCCTCGAGCGCCGCGGCAAGCCGCCGGGCGGTCGCATCCGCGTCGGCTTCACCGGCGGTGAAAAAGCGATGCACCTCGCTGATGAAAACGTTGCGTACGGTTTCGGTGGTGGCCATACGGTGCACGAGACTCGGCGCCGGGGCCGGCTCCCTGTGGAAGGCCCGGCGAGAGCCTCGCGCACAGGCATCGAGTACCTCATCGGCAATGTCCCGACGTGCCGGAAACGTGCCTTTGGCACGGCTGAATGCACGTTGCACCCGCGGCGTGAGAACCACGCCCGCAAGCCGGCTCTGGGCGTTGCGCCCGGTCGGTTCGAGCCCTTTGAAAAACGCCATCGTGTCGATGCTGTAAAGGTGCGCACCATCGGTGCCGGGCGCCGCCCGGCAGCCGAAATCCTCGCCGAGGTGCTTGCCCATGGCCAATAGCTCCCCTTTTGCCCAGTCGCCCATGATCTGCATTGCAGCCCGACCTTCGGCAACGTCTGCCGTGACGGACTGCCATGGTCGCTCCCGCAACTCCGGGCCCATGAACGCCCGTAGCCGGCGGAGGCGGCGCAGGCTGTCGGTGAAGGCGGGTTGCCTCAGTGCCCTGGCATCGAGATCCACGAACACACGCCGATAGAAGGCGGTTCCGCCGCGCGCGAGCACCAGCACTTCCAGCAGCGTCGCCACCTGCCAGGGCTGTGCCGATTGTGCGATAGGCGTCACGCCAGCGGCCTTCAGCGCCTGCGCAGTCGCCACAAGGCTTTCCCAGTCCGTCGGCGCGTCCAGCCCGAGCCGTGCGAACACGCGGCGGTTGTAGAGCAATGTGTTCACCCGGTGCACCGCGAACGGCGCAGCGACATAACGCCCTTCGTGCCGGACGAGCTCGTCGATCACCGGCGGCAGCGTGCCCTGCCAGTCCTGCGCCTGCGCGACGACGTCCAGGTTGCGAAGAAAGCCGAGCCGAGCCCACGCGGCCATGGACGCACCATTGATCTGTGCCACCGACGGCGGCTCACCCCGCAGCACCCGCGCCCGCAACACCTTCAGCGCACCGGTGCCGGCACCGCCGGGGATGCTCGCGTCCCGCAGCCGCACTCCGGCGTCGCCGGCAGCCTCGCGCAACACTTCGAAGGCGCGCTGCTCGCTCGCCGACGTCCACCAGTGCAGCACATCCAGCGTAGCCGTCGGCCGCTGGGCCAGGGCCGAACCGCTCACGCACGCGATCGACAGCGCGATGCCGAGCGCCAGTCTACCCCAGCGCGGCAGCGACTCGGGGGCAGGAGCCCCCCGATTACCTTGCATTTCGTAACGAATTGTCACCTCCCCTCACCAGGCGGACGGTCACGGTAAAACCGCAACCATCACGCGGGGACGCGCCGGCACGCGGCCACCCCAGGCCCCCGCCGTTACATTCCGCAACATGCCCCCACGCTGCCGCCACGGTGGCGGCAACGGCAACGCCGCGCCCCCGCTCGCCTGCAGGTCTTTCGACAGTGTAACGCGGCGGCCGCCGGCACGATTTCCGGTCAGACGACACGGCGTTTCAGGCTTGCGGACACCGGCAGGAACGCCGGCTCACCAACGAGCATTCGCGACGAGGAGGAGTTCATCATGAATCGGTTCACCCGATCCGCGTTGGGGGGGCTCGCGCTGGCCGTCGCCAGTGGTGCGGCCGCCGAGACGACGCTCAAGATCGAGTCCTGGCGCGTGGACGACAAGGACCTCTGGGAGGACACCCTGATCCCCGCGTTCGAGGAATCCCACCCGGACATCGATCTGAAGTTCGTGCCCACCACGCCCACGGAGTACGACTCCTCGGTGCGCGCACGCCTGGAGGGCAATACCGGCGGCGACATCATAACCTGCCGGGCTTTCGATCAGTCGCTCGCGCTGTACAAGCGCGGCCATCTCATGGCGCTCAACGGCAAGCCCGGCATGGAGCACTTCCCGGACTCGGCCAAGGTCGCGTGGCAGACGGACGACGGTGAAAGCACCTACTGCATGCCGGTCGCCTCGGTGATCCACGGCTTCTTCTACAACAAGGCCGTCTTCGAGGAGCTGGGCCTGGAGAAACCCGGAACCGTGAAGGAATTCTTCGCGGTGCTCGACGAGCTCGAGGCAAGCAGCTACGCCCCCATCGCGCTGGGCACCGCCGACCAGTGGGAAACGCATCAGGTCGTCTACACCGGCATCGGCCCCAACTACTGGCACGGCGAGGAAGGCCGCAAGGCGCTGCTCGCCGGCGAGGCGAAGTTCACCGACCCCGAGTTCGTGGCCGTCTGGAAGCAGCTCGAGCGCTGGCGCGAGTACCTGCCCCGCGGCTACCAGGCGCAGTCCTACGCCGACTCCCAGAACCTCTTCGCCCTGGGCCGCGCAGCCATCTATCCGGGAGGCTCCTGGGACATTTCGTATTTCAACGACAACGCGCTGCAGGACTTCGGCGCCTTCGCCCCGCCGGTGCCCGAAGCAGGCGATCAGTGCTACATCAGCGATCACACCGACATGGGCATGGGCATCAATGCGGACTCCGAACACCAGGCAGAAGCTCTCGCATTCCTCGAATGGGTCGCCTCCAAGGAGTTCGCCGAGCTGTATGCCAACAACGTGACCGGCTTCTTCCCGCTCTCCGAGCACACCATCGACATTCAGAATCCGGTCGCCGCGGAAATGGTGAGCTGGCGCGAGGACTGCCAGTCAACTATCCGCCTCAACGCCCAGATCATGAACCGCGGCGACCCGAACATGGAGTCGGCCATGTGGGTCACTCACAGCCGCCTGCTCAACGGCAAGATCGACGCCGAGAAGGCCGCGAGCGTGATTCAGCAGGGCTTCGAGCACTGGTATGAGCCGCAGCAGGACGGGGGTTCCTGACGCGCTCTGCTCATTCCCCGCGGGCCGCACACGGAGGTGCGCCCGACACGGGGCGTTTGCGAACACAACCGATGCCGCCTGCGAGCGGCCGCGGAGATCCATGTCATGAACACACAGCGCTTTCCCTGGCACCTGGTGTTCTTCCTGTTGCCGGCGCTCGCCATCTACACCGTCTTCAGCGCCTGGCCGCTGGTGGACACCCTGCGCCTGTCGTTGTTCACCGAATCGGAAGCGGGCGCGCGCAGCTTCGCGGGGCTCGCCAATTTCCAGCAACTGCTCTTCGAGCCGCAGTGGGCCGAGCAGTTCTGGAACGCCATGTGGAACAATGCCAAGTTCTTCGCCATTCACATGCTGGTACAGAACCCCATCGGGCTGCTGCTCGCTGCCTTGCTCTCGCTGCGTGGCGTACGCGGCGGGCGCACCTATCGCACACTCATCTTCCTGCCGACGCTGCTGTCAGTCGTGATCATCGGCTTTATCTGGCAGCTCATCCTGTCGCCGCTGTGGGGCGTCTCGGCGGGCCTACTCGACGCCGTGGGCCTGGGAAGCTGGTTCGACGCCTGGCTCGGCAAGGAAGACACGGCTCTGACCACCGTGGCGCTGATCTCGGTGTGGCAGTTCGTGGGCATCCCCATGATGCTGATCTACGCGGCGCTGCTGGGCATCCCCGACGAGCTCACCGACGCGGCCATCGTCGACGGCGCCTCGCCCATGCGGGTGTTCTGGCAGATCAAGCTGCCACTGGTGCTGCCCACGCTGGGGCTGGTGACGATTCTCACGTTCGTGAACAACTTCAACGCCTTCGATCTCATCTACGCGATCAAGGGCGCGCTCGCCGGCCCCAACTACGCCACCGACATCATGGGCACCCTCTTCTACCGCACGTTCTTCGGCTACCAGTCCCAGGTGGGCAGCGCGACCCTCGGCGCATCGGTGGCCACGTTGATGTTCCTGGTCATTCTCTGCGGCGTCGGCGTGTACTTCTACGTCATCCAGCGCCGCCTCGTGCGCTATCAGCTGTAGGGCCTGCATTCAGATCCCGAACGCGGCGCGTTCGGAATCTGAACGCAGGCCCTAAGGGAGGTGCAAGATGCAGTCTTCTCCGGCCACACGCCCACTGAACGCCGCGCTGGTGCATGGGGTGCTCGCCACCTACACCGTGATCGCGCTGTTCCCCATCGTTCTGGTGATCGTCAACGCGTTCAAGAACCGCATGGGAATCTTCAAGTCCCCCCTCGCCCCGCCGACGACGGAGACCTTCTCCGTGGAAGGCTTCAGCAAGGTGCTGGAGAACGCGAGCTTCGGACTGTTCTTCGGCAACAGCCTGATCGTGACCGTGGCTAGCATGGCGCTCATCGTGCTCTTCGGCGCGATGGCCGCCTGGGCGCTGACGGAATACAACTTTCCGGGCCGGCGCTTTCTCGCGCTGTTTCTCGCCTTCGGAATCATGATCCCGATCAAGCTCGGCACCGTGAGCATCCTGGAGCTCATGGTGAGCCTGGACCTCGTGAACACCCGCACCGCGCTGGTCCTCGTGTACACGGCCATGGGCCTGCCGGTGGCGGTGCTCATTCTCTCGGAGTTCATGCAGCAGGTGCCCAAGGAGCTCAAGGAGGCGGCGCGCTGCGATGGCGTGAGCGAGTACCGGATCTTCTTCCAGATCGCGCTGCCACTGGTGCGCCCGGCGCTCGCCACGGTGGCAGTGTTCGTGATGATCCCGATCTGGAACGACCTGTGGTTCCCGCTGATCCTCGCACCCGCGGAGGACGTACAGACGGTGACCCTCGGCGTACAGCAATTCGTGGGGCAGTACGTCACCGACTGGAACTCGGTGCTCGCCGCACTCAGCCTCGCGGTGGTGCCGGTGCTCATCCTCTACATGCTCTGCGCGCGGCAGATCATTCGGGGATTAACCAGTGGGGCCGTGAAATGACCGGGGGTGTGTCTACCGCCGTGCCGGGGCCGGGCGGGCATGGACGGCTGCCGGACACGCCGTGGATACATCCCTGTAGGCTCGTAGGCAGCTTCCCTGCTGCCTACGGTCCGTCATCCGTCCATGTCCGCCCGGCCAGCCACCCCCGTGCCGAATTCCCCGGCGGTGGCCGGCGGCGGTGTGGGGGCATCACCCCGGACCGTCGGCGGCAGGGATGCCGCCGTCGAGCTTACAGGGACGTATTCACAGCGTGTCCGGGGTGATGCCCCCACACCGCCGCCATTCCCCCCAACACCGGATTCAGGAGGAGATTCCCATGGCTACCGTGACCTTCGACGGTGTCGGCAAGCGCTACGGCCGCACCGAAGTACTGCGCGACATCGACCTGGCGTTCCGCGACGGCGAGTTCGTCGTGCTGGTGGGCCCGTCCGGCTGTGGCAAGTCCACGCTGCTGCGCATGCTCTCCGGCCTGGAACCCATCAGCGACGGCGAGCTTCGCATCGACGGTGAGCGGGTCAACGAGCTGCCACCGGCCGAGCGCGGCATCGCCATGGTGTTCCAATCCTATGCGCTCTACCCGCACATGAGCGTGTACAAGAACATGGCATTCGGCCTGAAAATCGCCCGCACCAACCGCCGGGAAACCGACCGGCGCATCCGCGAGGCGGCGGAAATTCTCAAGATCGACCACCTGCTCGAACGCTATCCGCGCGAGCTCTCCGGCGGCCAGCGCCAGCGCGTAGCGATCGGCCGGGCCATCGTGCGCGAGCCGCGGGTATTCCTCTTCGATGAGCCCCTGTCCAACCTGGATGCCGCGCTGCGCGTGCAGACCCGGCTCGAAATCGCGCGCCTGCACCAGCGCCTGCGCTCGACCATTGTCTACGTCACCCACGACCAGATCGAAGCCATGACCCTCGGCGACCGCATCGTCGTGCTCAATGACGGCAACGCCCAGCAGGTCGGCTCGCCGCTGGAACTCTACCAGCAGCCCCGCAACCTCTTCGTTGCTACCTTCATCGGCTCGCCCAAGATGAACCTGCTGGAAGGCACCATCGAGCGCGCGGACGAGCACGGCGCCCGCGTGCAGCTCGACATGGGGGCGACCGTGGAAACCCGGGTGCACGCCGCAAACATCGAGCACGGCGACCGCGTGACCGTCGGCGTACGCCCCGAGCACATCGACGAGGACGCCGGCCACTCGGAATGCCTTGAGGGGCAGGTCGGTATCGTCGAGCACCTGGGCGAGGCAAACCTGCTATACCTCACTCTCGCCGACGGCAGCGAGCTCGTGGTCCGCGGCGACGGCAGCCGGCCGGCAAGCGTGGGGGCACGGATCACCGTCTCCGCCGAGCCAAGCGCGTTCCACGTCTTCGACGCCGACGGCAACGCCCTCACCCGGCTGGAGCCCGGCAACCTGATCACCGCCGACAAACTCGACACTCAACGGCGCAGCGCATAGCACAGCCGGTGGCCACTCACCACGCTCCGCCGCCCCCGCTCACCGGGCCCCGATGGCCAATAGCCTGGTGCGCGGGAGGCGGCGCGCAGCGACTGTCACGGGTAAGGGTGAGCCGGTACCCTATACGGTGAACCGCTAATCAGGACGACAGGGTGAGATCACCAAGACGCATGACGCTCAAAGATCTGGCTGACTCGCTGGGCGTATCCACCGCGACCATTTCCAATGCCTTCAACCGACCCGACCAGCTGTCACCGAAACTGCGCGAGCACATCCTCACCGAGGCACGGCGACTGGGCTACGCGGGCCCCGATGCCAAGGCGCGCAGCCTTCGCACCGGGCGCTCGCGGATCGTTGCGGTAATCCTCGCAGAGAGTCTGACCTTCAGCCTCAACGATGCCGTGGCCAGCGAGCTGCTCTCGGGCATCGCCGAGGTGCTCGACGCCCATGGCCATACCCTGCTGCTGCTCTCCGGCCGGCAGACGCTCGCCCAGCCCCCCGGTTCGGCGAGCATCGCCGATGGCTATATCGTCTACGGGTTGATGCCACGCCTGCAGCTGCTCGCGGACCTCCCCACCGAGCGTCCGCTGGTACCGGTGGACTTCGACATAGAGAACCATGCCAGTGTACATGTGGACAACGAACCGGCGGCCTACGCGATTGCCCGTCACGCGCTTGCGCGGCAACCGAAACGGCCTGCGGTGATCAATCTGCGCCTGATCGAGCAGCCCTGCAACGGCCGGATCACGTCACAGCACGCCTTGCTGCCAGCCCACCAGACCATCACGCGGGCCCGTCTCGCCGGCTTTCAACGGGCATTCGCCAACGCCGGGATCGACGCGAGCCAGGTGCCGATGTGGAACATCGAGGAGAACACTTACGAGGTCTGTGCACCGGTAATCGAGGAGGTTCTCGATCTCCCCCCGGGGGAACGACCGGACCTGCTGCTGTGCATGTCGGACCGCATTGCCCTGACCGCCCTCACCCTCGCCGAGCAGCGCGGCCTGCGCATTCCCGAGGATCTGCGCCTGACCGGTTTCGACGGCATCGCCGAGGGCCAGTACCGGGCCCCGCGGCTGACCACGGTGCGCCAGGACAGCGTCGAGAAGGGCCGCGTCGCCGCGCGCATGGTCCTTGGCCTGGAGCCGGCCGAACCCCGCCGGCTCACCACCGAGCTGCTGATCGGGGAAACCTGCCCCTGACGCCGGTCCGCAGTGCCCCGCGGATGACCAACGTCCGGAATGCAGCGAGAACGCCCGCGACCGACGGTCGCGGGCGGATATCGAAGCGGTAAACGCCAGCCGACAGGCCGCGGTCAGAACCAGGTTTCGGCCTGTACGCCGAAGCTCCACTCGTTGCCGGTGAAGCCATCCGTGCCGAGGGCGTCGTCTTCGCTAAAGCCGTCGAGGTCCTCGTCCCAGTCACTCCAGGAGGCGAACACGCGGATTTCGGGACGCTGCCAGAAGCCGCCTACCTCGGGCTTGAAGGTGGGGGCGACGGTCAGCTTGGTATAGCTGCCCTCGACGGCATTGCGATCCTCGAATCCCTGTGGCTCCAGATCCATCCACTGGTAGCTGGCCTCGTACTGCATCTCGAAGTTCTCGGTCAGCTCGTTGGCCAAGCGCACGTTGAGGGTGGCCCAGTCGTAGGTGTCACCGTGACGATAGCGATCCTCACTGGTCTCGGCCAGGATGGCCGGGGCCACGCGCCAGGTCGGTGTCACATGGGTCGTGCCATACGCGGCAAGACGCGTCGAGACAGCATCGTCGATCAAGCGACCGTCGGAACCTATGCTCTTGGTCTCGGCGCCGAGCCCCCGACCGTGGAGCAACGCCGCCTTGAAGCTGCCGCCGGCGAGGCCGAAGAAGCTGTCGCCGTGATAGGCCAGCATGGTATGGAAACCTGTATCGGCCGCTTGTTCGTCCGCCCAGTCGTCATTGACGCGTTCGTCGTTGTCGGCGGCGGACATGCCGCTGACCATCCACTGCCAGCCACCGAAGTAGTTGTTGGTGGTCAGGATCAGGTTGTCCGTGCTGCCGGTGTCATTGGGGTTTTCCCGACTGACCCGGAAGTCGGAGAAGCTGCGTCCGTAGAGGGAGAGATTGGACGTCCAGTCGTCGGCCAGCTGCATGTCATAGATGCCGGCGCCGGTGCCGGAGAGAAAGACGACGTCGCTGTCGAGCCAGTGGATATCGAAGTTGTCGCGGTCGAAGCGCTTGCCGGCCCAGATAGCAGCGTCCTCGAAGGCCCCGGTAAAGCTCGGCAGGTCGCTGAGCTCGACGTAGACCTGACGCACGTTGAGGTTCGACTCCTCGGCGGTCCAGTCGTTACTGGTCCTGACGCCGTCGGCGAGCATGGTGCGGTAATGCGCCTTGGCGCCGTTATCGAACCGCATCCTGTAGTTGAGGATGGCCTCGGCGTAGGTATCCGGCTCGTTACCCAGTCGCCCCACCGCGCCCCCCACGGAGCCGGCCGGCGTCAGGTAGGGGCCGCCCTCGGTGCTCTTCCCGTCCTGGCCGATCAGCAGTCCGGAGCGGGCGTAGGCATTGAAGGAAAAGCCTTCCTCACCGCTGGCCTGGCGTTCCACCTTCGTCAGTCGTGCGTTGAGGCTTTCTTCCGATAACCGCTCCTCGGCCTGTTGCTCAGCCACCTCGGCACGCCGCTCGGCGGCACGAGCACGCTGCTCGGCGGCGATGATGCGCTCCTCCAATTCGCGCAGGCGCTCCTCGACGTCAACGGGCGCCTGGGCCGAGACCAGGCCGCTCGCACCGAGACCGGCAACCGCCATTGCGATGATTAACGGGGACTTCTGCTTGTGGAAAGCGGGGATTGTCATGGTAATAGTCGCCCCTTGTTGTCGTTGCGATGGGTCATGCCGAAACATGACGTGCCCCATGTCCCGGTAGTCGTGGCGACTCGCCGACCTGACCGGCGGTGTGCAGACCGAATGACAGTCCCGCCAGGGCAAGTAGCCAGGCCAGGACATGGAACACGCGTTGAACTTAATCGATTAAGATACGGAGCGCAAAACCTTCACCACATGACGAATGCGTCATGCCGATGAGCCCCTGTTGCTGAGGCGGCGATTGCGGAAGCTGGCGCGAACCCCCCGCTGGCAGGCTCTCGAGCGGTCCACATCGACGCGGGCGGCCTCGATCTGCCCTTCAGTGCTCGGCGTGAACGGTTCGCTCGAACGCCTGCGCGCTCCTGACAGGCCCCGGGCACCCCGGGTGCCTTCGTGGATGCGCTGGACACGATTTGTGGCGTCGGTCTCCTTTGGTGAAAGTCCGGGTTGCAGTCCGGGACCACCATTGCTTAACTGTCGAAGCGGATTCTTAATCGTTTAAGACAACCAAGGCGACACCGCTTGGTGCCATGGTGGCTCGACGCGGTAACGCCCTGCTGCCGACAACAAACCATTGAGGAGGAAGGCGCCATGAAGTCCCACAAGACACTGATCGCTACCGCCCTGGCCCTCGGCGGTAGCGTGGCCGGAAGCCCGGCGGTGGCCGTCGAGCTGACGATCTCATGCGGCGCGGTGGGGGCCGAGCTCGCCCTCTGCGAAGAAGGCGTCGCCAAGTGGGAGGAGAAGACGGGTCACCAGGTGGATATCGTCTCCACTCCGAATTCCTCCACGGAACGCCTGTCGCTGTACCAGCAGATTCTCTCGGCGCAATCCAGCGACATCGACGTGATGCAGATCGATGTGGTCTGGCCCGGGCTGCTGGCCAACCACCTGCTAAACCTGCGCGATCCCCTCGGCGAGGACGCCGCCGCCGGTCATTTCGACACCATTGTGGCCAACAACACTGTCGACGACCGCCTGGTGGCAATGCCGTGGTTCACCGATGCCGGGGTCCTCTACTACCGCAAGGACCTGCTCGCCAAGCACGGTTTCGAGGCGCCCGAAACCTGGCGGGAAATGACCGATATCGCCCAGGAAATCCAGGCCGCCGAGCGCGACGCCGGGAACGACAAAATGTGGGGCTACGTCTTCCAGGGCCGGGCCTACGAGGGTCTGACCTGCAACGCCCTGGAGTGGGTGGCAAGCCATGGTGGCGGCACCATCGTGGACGCCGACGGCGAAATCACCATCGACAACGCAGAGGCCGCCAGGGCCCTCGACCTGGCCGCCACCTGGATCGGGGAAATCTCGCCGAATGGCGTGCTCAACTACACCGAGGAAGAGGCTCGCGGCATCTTCCAGTCCGGCAACGCCGTGTTCATGCGCAACTGGCCGTATGCCTGGTCGCTGGCCCAGAGCGAGGACAGCGACGTAGCCGGCAAGGTTGGCGTGGTCAAGCTGCCGCACGGCCCCGACGGCGATAGCGCCGCGACGCTCGGGGGCTGGAACCTGGCGGTCTCGAAATACAGCGAGCACCCCGATCTCGCCGCGGATCTGGTGGCCTTCCTCACCGGCAAGCCCGAACAGAAGCGTCGCGCCATCGAGGGCGCCTATAACCCCACGATCGCCGCCCTCTACGAGGACGAGGCGGTCCTCGAGGCCGTGCCTTTCTTCGGCACGCTCTACGACACATTCACCAACGCCGTGGCCCGCCCGTCGGCGCCCACCGGCGACAACTACGGCCGCGTCAGCAACAGCTTCTTCAACGCCGTGCACGACGTGCTCTCCGGCGACCGCGGCGGCGCCGAGGCTCTCACCCGGCTGGACAGCGAGCTGTCGCGCATCAAGCGCCGCCGCTGGTAACGGGGACTCGTCATGACGACACGGGCTACCGATAGCGCCCCCCTCGCGGGGCGCTTCTACCAGGCCGGCCGTCGAGGCACAGACGTCCACACTCAGCGCGTGCGCGCGGCCTGGCTGTTCCTGATTCCGATGCTGATCACCCTCGCCATGGTGGCCGGGTGGCCGCTGTTGCGGACTTTCTACTTCAGCTTCACCGATGCCTCGTTGTCGGATACCGGAAGCGCCGCCTTCATCGGGTTCGAGAACTACCTGGTCTACGTCGACGGCGCCTGGTACGGCCTGCTCACCGACCCGGTGTGGTGGACGTCCGTGTGGAACACCTTGTTCTTCTCCGTCGTCTCGGTGTCGCTGGAGGTGGTCTTCGGCATCATCGTGGCCCTGCTGCTCAACGCCGAGTTCAAGGGCCGGATGCTGGTCCGGGCAGCGGTGCTGATCCCCTGGGCCATTCCCACCATCGTCTCGGCCAAGATGTGGGCCTGGATGCTCAACGACCAGTTCGGGATCATCAACCACCTGCTGATGGGCCTGGGATTGATCGACGCCTCCCTGGCCTGGACCGCCGACGCCTCGCTGTCCATGTGGGCGGTGATCATGGTCGATGTGTGGAAGACCATCCCCTTCGTCGCGTTGCTGGTGCTGGCCGCCCTGCAGATGTTGCCCAGGGACTGCTACGAAGCCGCCGAGGTCGACGGCATCCATCCGGTCAAGGTGTTCTTCCGCGTCACGCTGCCGCTGATCACCCCGGCCCTGCTGGTCGCCGTGATCTTCCGTCTGCTCGACGCGTTGCGCGTGTTCGACGTCATCTACGTGCTGACCTCCAACTCCACCAGCACCATGACCATGTCGATCTACGCCCGCCAACAACTCGTCGAGTTCCAGGACGTGGGCTATGGCAGCGCCGCCTCGACCCTGCTGTTTCTGGTCATCGCACTGGTGACCGTCCTCTACCTGTACCTGGGCCGCCGTCAGCTGGGAGTCGACCAATGAACAACCGGTATCAGTTGACAAGGCTCGCCAAGCAGATCGGCAAGTGGATCCTGATCGCGGTGATCCTAGTCTATGCCATTTTCCCCTTCTACTACGCCGTCATCACCTCGCTGAAGCCCGCGAGCGAGCTTTTCCAGGTCGACTACTGGCTGACGTCGCTGGACTTCGGCAACTACGCACGGATCTTCTCCGAGAAGAGCTTCGTGCAGGCCATCGTCAACTCGATCGTGGTTGCCGTTAGCGTGGTATTCATCGCGCTGCTGCTGGGCGTGACCGCCGCCTATGC
The DNA here is from genome assembly GCF_051195215.1 of Arhodomonas sp. AD133. Taxonomy (NCBI): domain Bacteria; kingdom Pseudomonadati; phylum Pseudomonadota; class Gammaproteobacteria; order Chromatiales; family Ectothiorhodospiraceae; genus Arhodomonas; species Arhodomonas sp. AD133. The sequence continues at coordinate 47,798 of NZ_JBNAZM010000017.1, forward strand.
GCTGGGCCGCGTACACTTCCGCGGCCGCACCACGGTGATGCTGGTGGTGCTCGGGGTGTCGATGTTTCCGCAGGTCGCGGTGCTCTCGGGACTGTTCGAGGTCATCCGCACCCTGAACCTCTACAACAACCCCGGTGGCCTGATCCTGAGTTACACGATCTTCACCCTGCCCTTCACGGTCTGGGTGCTGACCACCTTCGTGCGCCAGCTACCCATGGAGCTCGAGGAAGCCGCGATCATGGACGGCGCCACGCCCTGGGTGACCATCACCCGGGTGTTCCTGCCGTTGATGTGGCCGGCCATGGCGACCACCGGCCTGCTGGCCTTCATTGCCGCCTGGAACGAGTTCCTGTTCGCGCTGACCTTCACCCTTACCGACGACCAGCGCACCGTGCCGGTCGCCATCGCCCTGATCTCCGGCGGCAGCCAGCATGAACTGCCCTGGGGGCCGATCATGGCCGCCTCGGTCACCGTCACCGTGCCCCTGGTCGTGCTGGTGATGATCTTCCAGCGTCGCATCGTCTCGGGCCTCACCGCCGGCGCAGTCAAGGGATGATGCACACGATTTCAAGGACTTCCGCAATGCAAGAGACCCTGACCTGGTGGCGTGGTGGCGTCATCTACCAGATCTATCCGCGCAGTTTCATGGACGCCAATGGCGACGGCATCGGCGACCTGGCCGGCATCACCGAAAAGCTCGACTATGTAGCCGGCCTCGGCGTGGACGGAATCTGGCTATCGCCGTTCTTCACATCGCCGATGCACGATTTCGGTTATGACGTCAGCGACTACCGCGACGTCGACCCGATGTTCGGCACCCTGGACGACTTCAGGACATTACTGGCCCGGGCTCACGAGCTGGGTCTCAAGGTGATGATCGATCAGGTGATCAGCCACACCTCGGACCAGCACCCCTGGTTCCGGGAAAGCCGCCAGGACCGTACCAACCCCCGGGCCGACTGGTACGTGTGGGCCGACCCAAACCCCGACGGCACACCGCCCAACAACTGGCTGTCGATCTTCGGCGGCACGGCCTGGACCTTCGACTCCCGGCGTCGCCAGTACTACCTGCACAACTTCCTGACCAGTCAGCCGGACCTCAACTTCCACAATCCGGACGTGCGCCGCGCCCAGCTCGACAACATGCGCTTCTGGCTGGAGCTCGGCGTGGACGGCTTCCGTCTGGACACCGTCAACTTCTACTTTCACGACGCAGAGCTCCGCGACAACCCGCCGGTGCCGGCGGGCGGAGCCAAGACCCTGGGTGCCCCGGACGCCAACCCCTACACCTGGCAGCGCCATATTCACGACATCAGCCGTCCGGAGAACGTCGATTTCCTCAGGGATCTGCGCACGCTGATGGACGAGTTCCCCGGCACCACCACAGTGGGAGAGATCGGCGACGACAAACCGCTGGAGCGAATTGCCGAATACACCGCCGGCGGCAACAAGCTGCACATGGCCTACGGGTTCGACCTGCTCAACGAGCCCCACTCTGCGAGCTATATCCGTGAGGTGATCGAGCGTTTTCAGCGCCTCGCCGGCGACGCCTGGCCGTGCTGGGCGCTGTCCAACCACGACGTCGTACGCAGCGCTACCCGCTGGGGGGCCGGTGAGGATCCGGTGGCCTACCCCAAGGTGGCGCTGGCGATGCTCTTGGCGCTGCGCGGCACGATCTGCCTGTATCAGGGTGAGGAGCTGGGACTACCGGAGGCCGAGGTGCGCTTCGAGCGCATACAGGACCCCTACGGCAAAGTGCTGTGGCCGGAGTTCAAGGGCCGTGACGGCTGCCGCACACCGATGCCCTGGCGCGACGAGCCCCTGGGCGGGTTTTCCTCCGTCGAGCCGTGGCTGCCGGTGGAGGCGCGCCAGCTACCGCTCGCCGTGGAGCACCAGCAGGAAGACACCGACTCCGTGCTCAACGCCACGCGGGCTCTGTTGCGCTTCCGCCGTGCCCACCCGGCACTGGTCGACGGCGACCTCGAGCTGGTCGACGTGGGCGAGGAACTGCTCGGCTTCGTGCGTGAGGGCCACGGTGAGGCGCTGCTATGCGTGTTCAACCTGGGCGGCGAGTCCCGCAGCACCCCCCTGCCGCGGCCGGCCACCCTGCTGGATGGCCCGGGCTTCGAGGCCTCGCTGAACGGCGGGAGACTGCATATGCCGCCCTACCAGGCCGCCTACCTCCGGCTCGACGGCTACTAATCTTCTCGGAGGTATTGTCATGTGTCAGAGCGCCAGAGCGGTTCGGGGGCAAGGCGCGCTCGCGCCGGCGTGGCCGGGTCACGTCAAGCGAGCGCAACGCCGCCACCGGGCCGCTGTGGCGCTCCCTTCGGGCCGGACTGTGCGCCGATGGGGTCTGCGTTGCTCGCCGCTCATGTAGCCCGGCTACACCGCGCGCCTCGCGCCTTGCCCCATCGGCGCACAGACCGGCTGACGCATGACAATACCTCGGAGAAGATTAGTAACAACACACACGAACGCCGGCCCGCGAGGCCGGCGAGGAATCGCAAGATGGCAAGCGTGACCCTGGAGAAGATCAACAAGGTCTTCGGCAACATCCATATCATCAAGGATGTCGACCTGGAGGTCGACCAAGGTGAGTTCGTGGTCTTCGTCGGACCCTCGGGTTGCGGCAAATCGACCCTTCTGCGGCTGATCGCGGGGCTGGAATCGATCACCGGCGGCGAGCTGAGGATTGCCAACGACGTGGTCAATGATCTGCCGCCCCGCGAGCGCGGCGTGGGGATGGTTTTCCAGTCCTATGCGCTCTATCCGCACATGAGCGTCTACGAAAACATGGCCTTCGGCCTCAAGCTCGCCAAGACCGCCAAGGAGACCGTCGAGGAGCGAGTCATGGCCACCGCGCGCATCCTGCAGCTCGAGGAACTGCTGCACCGCAAACCCAGGGAGCTCTCCGGCGGTCAGCGCCAGCGCGTGGCCATGGGTCGGGCCATGTCCCGGGAACCGCGGATCCTGCTATTCGACGAACCGCTCTCCAACCTCGACGCCGCGCTGCGTGTGCAGATGCGCAACGAGATCGCGCGCCTGCACCAGCGCCTGCGCTCGACCATCGTCTACGTCACCCACGACCAGATCGAAGCCATGACCCTCGGCGACCGCATCGTTGTACTCAACGACGGCAACGTCCAGCAGGTGGGCTCGCCGCTGGAGCTCTACCAGCAGCCCCGCAACCTCTTCGTCGCCACCTTCATCGGATCGCCGAAAATGAACCTCCTCGAAGGCAGCATCGAGCGGGCGGACGCCGATGGCGCACGCGTGTGGCTGGACGTCGGCACCACCATCAATACGCGCGTCGACGCCGCCGCCCTGGGTCCCGGCGACCGGGTAACGGTAGGCGTGCGCCCCGAACATCTGGACGAGGACGCCAGCCACACCGAGTGCCTGGACGGACAGGTGAGCATCGTCGAGCACCTCGGCGAAGCCAACCTGCTCTACCTCACCCTAGCCGACGGCAGCGAGCTCGTTGTCCGCGGCGATGGCAGCCGACCGGCCAGCGTGGGTGCAGCCATGACCGTCTCGGCAGCCCCCGGTGCATTTCACGTGTTCGACGCCCGCGGCAACGCCTTGTCGCGCCTGAAGCCCGGCAATCTCGTCACCGCCGGCAAGCTCGACGCACAACCGCACAGCGCATAGCCACGGCCGTTGGACGATCCGACCCCGGGTCGTCCAACGCCGCCGTTTCTCGATCACCGGGAGCTGAAACATACGGGTCATAGTGTCCGCCTAGACTGCACGCCTGAGAAACCGTTCACACTTTCGCAGGCCGTCTATGCAGTCGATTCTCTGGCGGTTCATCACCGCCTACCGGGCCCATTTCGACGAAACACTCTCCTATATCGAGCTGGTGCAGGATATCTCGAAGCTCGAAGAGGCGCTGGCGCGGGCAGAGCGCGAGGGCGACCGGCGCGTACGCAACCTCGCCCGCAGACTGCGCGAGACCGCGCTGCCGGAGCACCCCCACACCGCCAGCCGGGAAGTCCCCCCTCCTGCGGTCCGGCCGTCACCGGCGACACCGCGCGCAGCGCGTCGCCGGCCGGAACACGCAGAGCTCGAGAACCGGTTGGGCGCCGTACTCGCCAACGGCGAACCCGACCTCGACCAGCGCGAGGCCTGGGATGCATTCGTGGACGAGCACCAGATCAACACCACGACCGCAGCCTCGCTGGAATTGCGCGTACGCCAGCTCAACGGATTATCCGCGCCCGACTGGCACGAGGAGCTGCGCAGCAGCATCCGCCGGCGATTGCTCGACGGCCACCTGCGCGAGCGGGACCGGCTGCGACTGTTCGAGACCTACATCCGCCGCGGCCGCCTGAGCATGGATGAGGCCGAGTCTATCCTCGAGAAGGAGGCACCACGGCCTCTGCGACGACGACCCCGGCTCCGGATCACGGTGGCCGCCGCGGCAATCGCCCTCACCGCAGCCGGCACCCTCGCCGCTCGCGGCTGGCTCGACGACCGCAGCGCGGCGGCACCGGCGGACGGCGTCGTCGAGGTCGGCGAATCCATCAGCGAAGACACGACGTGGACGGCAGACAACGAGTACCACCTGCAGGAGGTGATCTTCGTCGAGGGCAACACCACCCTGACCATCGAGCCGGGCACCAGGGTGCTCGGTGAATTCGGCTCGGCGCTGGTGATCACCCGCAGCGCCAGACTGCATGCCAGCGGACGGCCGGACGCCCCCATCGTATTGACCAGCGCCCGCCCCGAGGGCGAGCGCCATCCGGGCGACTGGGGCGGCGTCGTGCTGCTCGGCAATGCCGCGACCAACGTCGCGGCAGCCCGTATCGAAGGCGTGAACGCTGACGACCCGCGCGGGCGCTTCGGCGGCGCGAGCACGGTGGGCAGCTGCGGCACGCTCGAGTACCTGCGCATCGAGTTCGCCGGCTACGAGATCTTTGCCAACAACGAGTTGAACGGCCTCACGCTGGGGGGATGCCCGGCGGCGACGATCGTGCGCCACGTGCAGGTGCACAAGGCCCTGGACGACGGCATCGAGTTCTTCGGCGGCGACGCTGGGCTGCGCAATGTGGTCATCACCGATGCCGGCGACGATGGCCTCGACTGGGACATGGGCTGGACCGGACGGGTACAACACCTGATCGTCGCCCAGGAGCCCGGCCGCGGCGACAACGCCATCGAAGCCGACAACCTCAAGAGCGACCACAATGCGCAACCGCGCTCAGCACCGACGCTCTACAACGTCAGTCTGATCGGATCGGGCAACGCCGAGGCCGCCCAGCGCGCCATGACCCTGCGCCGGGGCACGGCGGCGACGTTGCGCAATTTCCTCGTCACGGACTTTCCCCGTGAGGCCGTGGACATTCGCGACCCCGTGACCGCCGGCCTCGCGGGCACCGGTGCGCTGAGCCTGGAAGGCGGACTGCTTTACCAGGTCGGCGGCGACGGCACCACGTGGGGGGCTGAAGAGACACTGGAACGCGACGACGACGGCGGCTTTCGCGAAGCGAACCTCTTCGCCCAGGCACGCGCCCACCGCCTCCAGCTCGGCGAGCCCCCGATGCTCGGTGACGGCGACACACCCGCTGCCCGCTTCACGCCACGCTCGCGTTCTCCCGCCGCCACCGGCGCGGTAACGCCCCCCAAGGGCGAGTTCTGGGACGAAGCCGCCGAGTACCTGGGCGCCGTCCGTCCCGGCAGCGGCGCGGCCTGGCTGACGGGGTGGACGGCGTTTCCGGATGCGTAGCAAGTCGAAAGTTGCAAGCATCAAGTTGAAGGCACGAACAACCCGGTTCGAGTACATCCTGGTTTTCCCACGCCAAGCGTACGCCGTTCATCTATAGCGGCCCGACGGTGAGGCACCAGAACGAACCGCGACTTGCAACGCGTTCCGGGTTGCGAACGGAAAAGCCACGTTTAGCGTGAATGTCGCCAGCACCCGCTCCGCGCGCACTCGCTACCCGATACCTGAAACGCGAAACGGCACCCACCACTTGCAACTTGTCACTTGATACTTTCGACTCGCCGGACGTCAGGCCGGCGACTAGCTCACGCTCCTGCCGTTCTCGTCCTCTTCGCCGAAGGCGGCGCCGGCAGCGTGAGCAACCCCCTTCAGGATGTTCCACTCGGCTCGGATACGCCGCAGACTCGTGTGCCAGAGGTCGTGATCCTCGTCGGATTGACCTTCGGTGACATCGAGCTGGTGGTAGATCTCGAGAGCGCGGTCGGCGCAGGCTTCCAGCGAATACGCTCTGGCAGTGTCGTCGACGGCCGCGAGCCAGTCGTCCCAGCCCGCCGCGTGCCGGGTCATGGCCTCACGCACGGCGCCGGCGAATGCAGCCTCGTCCGGCGCGGTGAGCAGTCGCCCGTTGTACCCGTCGCGTACGACTTCCCGCGCCCCGGGGGCGTCGATCGCCACGACGGGCAGCCCCGCCGCCATCGCTTCCGCAAGCACCATGCCCTGGGTCTCGCTGCGCGAGGCGAACGCGAACAGGTCCATGGCGTGATAGGCGTCGGAGAGCGACGGTTGCACGAGCTTGCCGGCAAGATGCAACCGGGCGCCAACGCCCCGGTCCTCGCAGGCGCGGCGTATTTCCTGCTCCGCGGGACCGGCCCCCACCACGAGGAAATGCGAGTCCGGTTCGGCAGCGAGCACACGCGCCACCGACCGAGCCAGGAACCCCAGGTTCTTCTCCTCGGCGAGCCGGCCCACATGGCCGATGACGAAGGCGTCCTCGGGGATACCGTACCGGCGGCGGATCGCCGCACCATCGCCGTCCCGGAACCGCTCCAGCACCACGCCGGTGGGCACCACCTCGACCGGGGTGCGCACGCCACGCTCGCGCAGGATTTCGGCAATGCTCTCGCTGGGGGCGAACACCCGGTCGCAAAGGTCGGCGTAGCTGGTGGACAGCTGCACCACGAAGCGCTTGAGAAGCGGCGAATCCCCCGGGACGTAGTGCGTGTACTGCTCGTACATCGTGTGGTGGGTGAACACCAGCGGCAGATCCCACGCCGAGGCGATACGAAGGGCTGTCGAGCCGATCAGGAACGGATGATGGGAGTGGACGATATCGGGCTCGAAACGCTCCACGGCGCGCTCGAGGTAACCGGGTACCGGCAGCACGACCGAGAAGTCGCTGCCGTTGAAGTTCTGAATCGCGGGGATACGGACGACGTCCTCTTCGTCCTCGGGCATGCCCTCGAACTCCGGAGCGACGACCAGAACACGATGCCCGCGGTCACGGTAGGCACGCGTGAACGACTCCACGGAACGCGCCACGCCGCCCACATGGGGCACGTAGGTGTTGGTCATCATGATGATGTTCATGCCTGCGCTCTCCATTTCAGGGTCACGCCGCCGGTATCCGGTGGCGAGCTCACACTCTGCGCACCGGCCGGTGCCACATCAACGGCCGTCGGCCGTTCCCGCCAGTCGGCCGCCCAGCGCACGACCACCCCTCCTTTGTCGCCGGCCGCCGGTTCGATGTCCACCGTCACGGTTCCGAAACGGGTGAGCGCCGGACCGAAGTGCATCCGCTCACCCGCGGCAAGCCACTGCGGCGGAACACCGCCGGCGAGCACCAGGCGGTCCCCTTCCTCACGCACGAAAGCATTGCGTAGCATCGCGACCCACTCCGCCGCCGCCCATACGTGCTGGCCGTCTCCCATGCAACCGCCGAGCGTGCGGGGATGAATGGCCTCGGGCCACTGACCGGTGGACGTTGCCAGGTCGGCGACGGCACGCACCAGGTCGTGGCAGCGCGGGTCTCCGGCACGCATGAGCACCTGCGCGAGGTGGAGCGTGAGATAGGCATTGACGCCGGAATGAATCATGTCCTGGAAGAAACCGCCGTGAACCCGTGCGTTGTCCATGAGCCAGTCGGCGGTGCCGAGCAGACGCGCGTCGCCCGGCGGCAGCAGCTGCAGCGGATAACCGGCGACCAGCGACCCGACGGCACCGCTGTCCATGCGGCGGTAGGGTGACGCCGGCATCGCCTGCATGCCGAGGCGCCTGGCGTCTCTGTCGTGACAAGCGCGCATGACGCTGCTGAGCTCGTCGGCCTCCGCGCGGAAACGCGTCGCAGTGGCCGCGTCTCCCTGCCCGTCGAGCACCTCCGCAGCGGCCTGCAGCCCGGCAACCGCCCAGTAATCGTCCCAGTAGTAGTAGTCATTGGGGCCAAAGTGCTCGGCGGAGAAACCGGCCGGCAGCAGGCCGGCGTGCGGGCCGTCACCAACACGTGTGCGCTTGCGCACGATCCAGCGCCCGCCCCGGCGAAGAGCATTGAGCCAGCTCTCGGGCAGATCCTCGCCCGTGAGCGCCCGATAGCGGCCCATGATCCACATGGCCTCGCCGTTGGAGTCCCATTCCCCGTCCTGGGAATGGAAATAGCCGGTGGACTTGTGCTGACGCTCCGGGAAGCGGGCGAGCATCGCGCGGGCACGCTCGGGAAGGCCTGCGCACAACAGAGCGTGGATGATGAACGCCGCGTCCCGGAACCAGAAACGCTTGTAGGTATAAGGCCCCGGGTAGACGTCGTCGACGCTGTGCAACACCAGAGTCCGCACCGCGGCATCGTAGAGAAAGCGAAGGCGCGCATCGGGCACATCGAGCCGGGCAGTGCCGGCGAGCGCCTCATCCCAGCCGGTTCGGACAGGCAAGTCGGCCTCGCGCCGAAGTGGCACGCGGACCCGCAGTCGCCTGGGGGCACTGCTGTCGGCGCGAAAGAGGGCTGCCGCCGTGGCAAGGCCCACGTCGCACTCGTCGGCGTCCAGCCCCTTGGGATCATTGAGGTGAATGGCCACGTCGCCCATCGCGTAATCGCTAGCGTAGTGCGCATCGGCAGCGGCATCGAAGTAGACCTCGGCGGCGTCGTCGACATGCCAGCCGCAGCGGTCTGGGTGCAGCGCCACGCGGTAGACGAAGCTGATGCCTTCGGGATTGTACGGTCGCAATGCGAGGACCAGGTGCCCTCCCGGTTCCGCACGCGCCTCGTAGTCGAGCACCAGCTCCGGAGATCCCTCGCGCTCGCGGCTGACGCTCGCGCGCATGAGCAGACGCAGACCGTTTCGCACCACTTCGGTGACCACTGCGATGCCGTCGCTCAAGTCCAGGTACTGCGACGCATTCGCCTCCCGCGACGGGTGCAACCGATCACCGTCATCACCGATCACCCAGGCATCCAGTGACCAGCCATCATAGAACGGCGTCACCAGGCCCCGGGGATCAACGATGGGCAGCCCGCTGTGATCGGGAAGCCCGACGGCAGTCCAGTTGCGGTGGGTGAGATTGACGTGCGTGACAGAAAAGGCCCGCGGTACGAAAGCGTCGCTGTAGGGGTCGAACTGCCGTTCGATCCACCAGGGCCAGACCCAGTCGAGGTTGTGCTGGATCACGCGCGTATTGATCAGGCCGCGGGCGTGAAACACCACACCCGCGCGCAGCAGTTCGATGGGCTCGGAGACCTCCGAAGGCTGGGCGAAACGCTGCAAACGCGCGATCAGGGCGAGCGGATCGAGAAATCCATGCGCGCGGGCGGCGCGCCGGATGAGGAATCGCCAGGGTAGCCAGTTCCAGCGCAAGCTCACCTCCGCAACGATCGCGGCAGTCGACGGGACGAAGCCTCAGGGCAGCTCCACCAGGCTGCAGTCAACGCCATGGCGATGGCTCTCCGGACTCTCGTCAGGATAGCCGTACCACAGAAGCCCGATCACCGTCTCGATATCCGGATCTATCCACAGCAGGTCGTAGAAGCGGGGCTCGCGGATCACCGGCCCGGTGGACCACTTCACGCCGATGCCCTCGCTCCACAGATACAACGCAAGATTGTGGATCGCACAGGCGCAGGCTGCATAGTCCTCCCAGGCCTGAAGCTCGTCGCTGCTGTGATCGCAGGTCACTGCCAACCAGCCGGGCTTCGCTTCCCAGTTGCGTCGCTTGGCCTCCGCGGCTGCCTCGCCCTTGCTGGCAACCAGCAATTCGGTATTGAGGTCGATAATGCCCTGCCGGGTCTGCGGCCCGATGAGGTAGAAATGCCACGGCTGGGTGAGATGGTGATTCGGCGCCCAGCGTGCCAGCTCGACAGCGTGGCGGATGGCCGCCTGCGGTGGCGGTTCGGGCCGGAACCGGTTGATGGTGCGACGGCTTCGAATCAACTCCGCCGCCTGCTCAGGGCTCGCCGTGGCAGTACCACGGACTGCGCTCGCTCGTGTCTCGGCTTCCATGGGCACTCGTGCGTCAGTGGATCGGTGAAATCCCGAGGATATCAGATCGCTGCGTCAACGCCCCGGGCCGGCTCCCGGGCCGGCTCCCGGGCCGGCTCCCGGGTCGCCCCGGGACAAAATAGACGACGACACGTCGGAATCCCCGGCGGCGAGCACCACCCGCCCTCGCCCCGCCCGCTTGCCCTCGTATAGCGCCCCATCGGCCAAGGCCAGCAACTTCGTGATGGCCTCGTAACCGGTTGCCAGGGCGACACCGACGGTCGCCGACATTCGCAGCTGCGGCCAATCGGCGATTCTGAGCTCGGTGATCGCCGCCAGCAGCCGGCGTGCGGCCAGAACCGCTTCCGTGGCCTCCGATTCCGGCAGCGTCACCGCGAACTCCTCCCCGCCGATCCGCCCGACCAGATCACTGGCCCGCAGCTCCCGTTGCAGGACCTCGGCGATCGCGGTGAGTGCGCCATCCCCGGCCGCGTGTCCCCAGGTGTCGTTGATCCACTTGAAATGGTCGAGATCGACAATCATCACCGCGGTCGTATGCCTATGCCGTCGCGCCTGCTCGAGCACGCGCGAGCTCGCCTGAAGGTAACTACGCCGATTGGCCAATCCCGTCAACGCGTCGGTGGATGCCTGGCGTTCCAGCTCGACCTCCAGGCGGTGGCGGCGCTGCACTTCGCGGATAAGGCTGCGATTGCTGCGCTGAGCAAGCGCCAGTAACCGATACTGCTCGCGTCGCGCCATTGCGAGCTGGCGCGCAGCGCCGGCACCGAAGAGGTTCATGAGCACGATCAGCATGACCATGTCGAGCACCGCCGTGCTGCCTACGCCGAGCGCCGAGCTGACCAGCAGGAAAAAGCCGACACTGCCGGCGAGTGAGAGAATCAACATATAGGGCAGCCGGTTGGGAATGAGCAGGTAGATACCCGTGAGCAGGGTGACCATGCTCATGCCGTAGACGACCACCGGTGCATCGCGCAGCGTTAGCACGGAGCCGAAGGCCGCAAGAATGCCCACTTCAAACAGGGTCACGGCGACACCGTTGACCGCGGCCGCCGGCCGGCGCAGCACCCAGAAGAACACGCCCAGCGCGGCCACGGCGATCGCCAGCCGGACCGTGATCAACGCAAGTCCTACCGGCTTGGCCCCGAGGTCGAGGTAGTCAGTGATCGCGAAGACGAGAAAGAACACGCCGGCCGCAATGACGGTGAGCTTTACGTGACGCACCGTCGGTTCCTGCACATGCCGGCGGAACGCGCGCTCCACGTCGCGGTCAACGAACTCCGCGGTCCACGGTGAGACCCGATAACGGTTCTCGTCGGTCACTGCCCCTCCATGGCACGGACGATGCGACCACGGGTGCAGTCGCTGCCGTGTCACGGTCGTCACACCCGCCGGCGCCCGGTCGACGCCCCATGGCTCGCACGCCCGCCAAGGCTTCCATAGCGGGGCGACGACTCCGCGAGGCGGAGCAACCGAAACGCGCTGCGGTGATCCTACCGGGTATGTTGGTACCGAAGCCCCCGCTCAACGCGCCTTTCGGGCCCGGCCCGGCGGAGGGTTCGCCATGCAACACTGCTCGCGTGCGCCACGATCGGCCGGCCCCGCCACAATCGTGGCGCACGCTCGAAACCGATTAGCGCTCCCGACTGTCATGCTTTCTACTATAGTGGCCACGTCTCGGCTCGACGATGCCGGCAAATGGCAATTGATCCGTGCGTACGTGCTCGTATATGTTGGCGCGATTGAGGTCGTGCCACGATGCATATCGACAGTTATCATCATCTCACCACCGCTACGGTGCCCGGCGACGGGATCACCGGCGAGTGGCTTGAGTCGTGCCTGGCGAACGCGCGCGCCACACTCCTGCACCGGCTGGAGTTCACGAGTGCGCGCCTTCGCGTGCGCGGCCTGCGCCTGCGTGTATTGCCGCCGGAGACGCCCCCTTGCCCGAGTCGCGTCTACCAGGCGCTGGCCTCCGCGCTCACGATCGTCGCCGTGGACGAGGAACTGCGCGTGCGTGAAACGCTCTATACGGCGGCCGAGTCGTCATGGCACCGCTACTGGCACGGCTACAGTCTGATCGGCGTCACACGCAACGGGGAGCCGGAACCGCTGCCACAACAATTGCGCTCGGAAGCACGCGCATGGCTGCGCCTCTCCCGTGGCTGCCTGGAGCACGCGGGCCCCGTGGAAGCCGCCGCAGGCGAACGCTCCGCCGACTCAGCCGGCCGTTGACCCAAGCGCTTGGCAGCGCCTGCGCAGCCCCCGCGAGCAGTTGATCGAACACGGCCTGGACGCCGATCCGGGGCGCATCCGATATCTCAGGAATCTCAGCAGACGGGAAACGTTCATGAGCGAGCAACTCGCAGAGCAGTTCGAGCAGATCATTACCGGCATCGGCGAGGATGTTCGGCGCGAAGGTCTGGCCAAGACCCCCGCGCGCGCGGCCAGCGCGTTTCGCTATCTCACCCAGGGCTACGAGCAGAGCCTGGAAGAGCTGGTAAACGGCGCGCTGTTCGAATCCGATCTGGATGAGATGATCATCGTCCGCGACATCGAGCTGTATTCACTGTGCGAGCACCATCTGCTGCCGTTCTTCGGCAAGGCACAGGTCGCCTATATCCCCAATGGACGTGTGCTGGGGCTGTCGAAGGTGGCACGCATCGTCGACATGTTCGCCCGCCGGCTGCAAATCCAGGAGCAGCTCACCCGCCAGATCGCCGAAGCACTGCAGGAAGTCACCGGGGCCAAGGGCGTGGCCGTGCAGATCACCGCCAATCACCTGTGCATGATGATGCGCGGTGTCGCCAAGCAGAACTCCGAGATGAGCACATCGATGATGCTCGGTTCATTCCGCGAGCGCCAGTCGACGCGCAACGAGTTCCTCCAGCTCATACGGTGACCATGGTCGTGCCGATTAGACACGCACCCGCGCGTATCCGCATCAAGGACTTGCGGCTGCGTACGTACATCGGCTTCAACGACGACGAGCAGCGCAAGCGCCAGGATGTGGTGATCAACGTCACGGTCGACTATGACGCCATAAACGCCGCCCATAGCGACGATGTCGCCGACGCGCTCGATTACAAGGCGCTCACCAAGCGCATCATCGCCCACGTGGAGGACGGACGCTTCCTGCTGCTGGAGAAACTGGCTCACGACCTCCTCGCCATCGCCCTGGAGCCGCCGGTCGTGCACCGCGCCGAGGTGGAGGTGGACAAGCCACACGCATTACGCTTCTCCGACTCGGTCTCGTTGACCATGGTGGCCGAGCGCGAACAGGATTAGACAACGCTCACACACGACAGGAGTTGGACATGGGTGATACCGCTGTGGAAGAGCTTTCGCCGGAGGAGGTTTCCGAGCGCCTCGCTGCCGGACGCGTGTTGCTGATCGACGTGCGCGAGGCGACCGAGTACCAGGCCGAACGCATCCCCGGGGCATTTCTCTACCCGCTGAAGACATTCGACCCGGCCGCGATCCCGGCGGACGACCACCGTGAGGTGATCTTCCACTGCGGCAGCGGCATGCGCTCCGCCGACGCCGCCAGGCGCTGTCTGAACGCGGGCCGGCGGAAAGCGGTCCACATGAGCGGCGGGCTCAAGGCCTGGAAAGCGGCTGGCCTGAAAGTGATCGCGATCGACCCGGCCACCGGCGAGCCTGTGGGCGCGTAAGCGCCAGCAGCAAACCCAAAAGCTCCAAAGTGGAATGTCTTGAGCGGCGTACGCCGTGCCACAGGCGCGCCGCTGATGGGCAGGTCCGGGGTTCAGGTTTCGCGTCCGGGTTCGAAATCGGCGATCGCGGTGCCATTGCCGCCAGCGTCCGCCGCTTCCCGCCGCCCGAAACGCGGACTTGATACCCTGATCCCGAACCCCGAAACACGGCCCTCTGAACCCTACCTCCCGACACTTGCAACTTGAATCTTTCCTCTTTCGACTCCCTCTTCCTTCCCTATCGTCAAGCAGTTACCTGACGTCACGTCATTGCTGCAGCGCAACTTGACTTCCCCATAGCGGCATTTCAAGACTGCACGCGACAATCCGTTCAACATTGCAGGCGTGTCACGCTGGCGGCGGCCCTATCCGGCCGTCAGCCGGCCCGTCGTCGCGGCGCGGGTCCAAAAGACCACTGTGTCGTCGCAGCGACCGCCCCCGGGGAGGAGAGCGGGGGGTGACGTTGGCATACAACGGCAGGGAGATCCCCTCATGGCCATTGCGAACGTCCGCCTGGACGACAAATACGCCCTGGAGACTGGGCGAATCTATCTCACCGGCATTCAGGCTCTCGTGCGTCTGCCGCTGATGCAGCACGCCCGGGACGTTGCCAACGGTCTCGACACCGCCGGATTCATTTCCGGCTACCGGGGGTCGCCGCTCGGCGGTTTCGACCAGGCACTCTGGCAGGCCAAAGCCTTTCTCGACGAGCACCATGTCCACTTCAAGCCGGCGGTCAATGAAGACCTCGGCGCCACCGCGGTCTGGGGAAGCCAGCAGGTCAATCTGTGGCAGGGGGCGCGCGTTGATGGCGTCTTCGGCCTGTGGTACGGAAAAGGCCCGGGCGTTGACCGCACCGGCGACGTGTTCAAGCATGCCAACGCCGCCGGCAGCGCCCGGTACGGCGGCGTGCTGGCCGTGGCGGGCGACGATCACGGCTGCAAGTCGTCGACGCTGCCGAGCCAGTGCGAGTACTCGTTCATGGACGCCGGCATACCCGTGCTCAATCCCGCTGACGTCCAGGACGTGCTCGATCTCGGGCTGATGGGCTGGGCCCTGTCTCGCTACAGCGGCTGCTGGGTCGGATTCAAGATCATCGCCGACACCGCCGACGCCTCGGCTTCCGTCGCCGTCGACCCGGAACGCGTGCACATCCATCTGCCCAAGGACTTCTCTCTCCCCGAGGAGGGGCTCAACATCCGCTGGCCGGACCGGCCAATGACCCAGGAGAACCGACTGCACCGCGACAAAATCGCGGCGGCCCTGGCATTCGCCCGTGCCAACACGCTGGACCGAACCGTCATCGCCCCCCAACACCCACGCCTGGGCATCGTCACCACCGGCAAGGCCTATCTGGACGTGCTCCAGGCGCTCGCCGACCTCGGCATCGACGAGCACGAAGCCCGCGGCCTCGGCATCGCGCTGTACAAGGTCACCATGCCCTGGCCCCTGGAGCCACAAGGGCTGCGCGCCTTTGCGAGCGGCCTCGAGGAGCTGCTGGTGGTCGAGGAGAAGCGAGGTGTCATCGAGGACCAGATCCGCAGCCAGCTCTACGAGTGCCCGGATGCGGAACGCCCCCGCATCGTCGGCAAACGGGATGAGCGCGGGGACTGGCTGCTGCCGTCCGCCGGTGAGCTGGACGCCGCCGTCGTCGCCGAGGTCATCGCTTCCCGGCTGTGCCGCTTTCACGACAGCGCCGCGCTTCAGCGGCGCCTGCGCGCCATTACCGAGGCACGCGCGAGTGCAGAGCGCGAGCCGACCCTGCTCGAACGTGTGCCCCACTTCTGCTCCGGCTGCCCGCACAACACCTCCACCCGGGTACCCGAGGGCAGCCGCGCCGTGGCGGGGATCGGCTGTCACTACATGGCCACCTGGATGGACCGGGAAACCGAAACGTTCACCCACATGGGCGGCGAAGGCGTGACCTGGGTCGGCCAGGCACCGTTCACCGAGCAGCGCCATGTCTTCGCCAACCTGGGCGACGGCACCTATTTCCATTCCGGCCTGATGGCCATACGTGCGGCGGTATCCGCCGGCGTGAACATCACCTACAAGATCCTCTACAACGACGCGGTAGCCATGACCGGCGGCCAGCACGTCGACGGTGAGCTCTCGGTGCCGGAGATCACCCGCCAGCTCGCCGCCGAAGGCGTGGGACGCACCGTGATCGTCAGCGACGAGCCCGAGAAGTACGACGGCGCTCAGGGACTCGCCAACGGCGTCACTGTCCACCACCGCCGCGAACTCGATGCCCTGCAACGGGAGCTACGCGAGACCCCGGGCTGCACCGCGCTCATCTACGATCAAACCTGCGCCGCCGAAAAGCGCCGCCGGCGCAAACGCGGCATTGCTGCTGATCCGCCCAAGCGGGCATTCATCAATCAGCGGGTCTGCGAGGGCTGCGGTGACTGCAACGCCAAGTCCAACTGCCTCTCGGTTATCCCGCGGGAGACCGAATTCGGGCGTAAACGGGCCATCGACCAGCAGCAGTGCAACAAGGACTTCTCCTGCGTCGACGGCTTCTGCCCGAGCTTCGTGACCGTGCACGGCGGCGAGCTACGCCGCCCCGAGGGGGTGAGCGTCGACACGCCCTTCGAGGTGCTGCCCGAACCGGAGCGTCCGTCACTGGAGCGACCATTCAACCTGCTCGTCACCGGGGTGGGCGGCACTGGTGTCGTCACCATCGGGGCGCTGCTCGGCATGGCCGCGCATTTGGAAGGCCGCGGCGTCGGCGTACTGGACATGACCGGTCTCGCCCAGAAGTACGGAGCCGTCGTGAGTCACGTCCGCGTGGGCGCCGATCCCGACGCCGTGCATGGTCCACGCATCCCCCTGGGCGAGGCCGACGTGCTGCTCGGTTGCGATCTGGTGGTCGCCGCCGGCGCCGACACGCTCTCCCGCCTCGACCCGAAGCGGGCCGCCGCGGTGGTCAATACACACCGTGTCATGCCCTCGGGTTTCACCCGGGACCCGGATCTGCCCTTCCCCACCGATGGCATGTCGACTGCGATCCAGCGGCACACCCGGGACGACGCCAGCCATTTCCTCGACGCTACCCGACTTGCGGAAGGCCTGCTCGGCGACGCCATCATGGCCAACCTGTTCATGGTGGGCTTCGCCTACCAACAGGGACTCATTCCGCTGTCAGCGGATGCCATCGACCGCGCGATCGAGCTGAACGGCGTCGCGGTGCAGGCCAACCGCCAGGCTTTCCTCTGGGGCCGGCGTGCTGCCCATGACCGCAGGCGCGTGGAACACCTCGCCAGCCCCGCGCAGGCGGCGCCGGACATCGCCGACACCCTCGACGAGGTAATTCGCCGGCGCCGCGATTACCTCGTGGGTTATCAGGACGAAGGGTATGCTCAGCGCTACGAGGCCCTGGTGGAGCGCGTGCGCGCAGTTGAAGCGAAACGACTGCCCCAGAGTCAGGCGCTAACCGAGGCGGTCGCCCGTTACTACTTCAAGCTGCTCGCCTACAAGGACGAGTACGAGGTAGCCCGTCTGTACACCGATGGTGACTTCGAACGTGAGCTGCGCGAGACCTTCAGCGGCGACTTCAAGCTCGAGCTGCACCTCGCCCCACCCATTCTCACACGCGTTGACCCGGCCACCGGCGAACCCCGCAAGCGGGCCTACGGTCCGTGGATTTTCAAGCTCTTCCGGGTCCTGGCGAAGATGAAGCGTCTGCGAGGCACGGCACTGGACGTGTTCGCCTATACGGCGGACCGCAAGCTGGAACGGCAACTGTTGCACGATTACGAAGCGTTGGTGGAGGAGCTTATCGAAGGGCTCGAGACCGCCAATCACGGCTACGCCGTGGAGCTGGCCGGACTGCCGGAACACATCCGCGGCTATGGGCACGTCAAAGCCGCCGCGGTGGAGAAAGCGCGGGCCCGCCAGACGGAGCTCCTCGCCCTCTTCCGGCATCCACCGCGACGAGTAGCGGCATAACCGGGCCGTGGCGAAGACGCCCCTCCCAACACGAAGGGTTGGATGGTCGTCATGCCACGATGAACCCGCATAGGCCTTGCCTGAGGTAACACAGTGCCGGCACCCGCGCGATCTCGTGCCCGGGTGCCGGCTACCGTGATCTTCCTCGCCTTCGTCCCCATTGTGTTTCGCATTTGCCGGGCAATCGTCGCGTCCCGACGATTCCTCCTCCGACGCGGCCTACGCGGTGGTCAACGGTTCATCGCGTGGTATTCGGGGTTGGGCATCATATCCACGCCGGAAGCGACACGATTGGTCATGTTGAACAGCCCGGTCACCGCGGCGATATCCCAGATATCGCGATCACTGAACCCCGCCTCGCGCAATTCGGCACGGTCTTCCTCCCCGATTTCCTCCGGGTGCTCGGTGAGGTAGGCGGCGAAATCGAGCATCGCCAGATGGCGCGGATGCAGTTCGGCAGCACGGTAATTCATCACCAGCAGCTCCCCGAGCTTGGGGTCGTCGGAAAGCGCGCGCACGGCCTGTCCATGAGCGACCAGACAATAGAAACAACGGTTTATCGCGGAGACCACCACCGCAATCATCTCGCGCTCGAGCTTCGTGAGCCCGGAATCGCCGAGCATGATCTCGTTGTAGAAGTTGACGAAGTTGCGCAACTTGCCCTGATCGAAGCTGTACGCCCGCAGCACGTTGGGCACCAGCCCGAGTTTCTCCTGGCAGACCTCGATATAGCGGCGCATGTCCTCGTCGAGCGCTTCGGGCTCGGGCAACGGTAAATCGAGGGCGGTAACGTAATCCGGCTGTGACATGGCGGCATTCCTCCCGGTCGCGGCCGCGTGGTTCGCGGCAGGCCGATTGAATAGACTATGAATGATGTGCCTGCTTCTTGTTCCCGTGCTGCTCGCACTGATTGGCGGATGGATCTACCTCGGCGGGTGGCTGGCCACTACACTCGCCTCCACAGACGCCACCACACTCTCGGCCGCGGCCTGGAGCGTGGCATTGGCTCACCTCGCCGTGGTCACGATCGCGGTTGCCATGATCCGCGCCCGACGCGAGGGCCGCGCTGCCACGATACCGGCGGTGGCACTTGTGGCAAGCACCTGTGCGCTTTCGAGCTGGTGTGCCGGCATCACCGTCAGTGCCTCGCTGGCCGTGGCTGCAGCCGGCGCAGCGGCCACCGTCGCCCTGTCCGGTATCATGCGCCGGAGAGCACGCGCACGCCCGTGACTGCCGCCAGGCCCAACAGAATGACCCCGGTAAGACGGTCCACCCAGTGCGCATTACGGCGCAACCAGTCGAGCACTCGCCCACGTGAGAGCGCGACGGCCACGAGGGCGTACCAACCGCCATCGATGACGGTCGCCGTCGCCCAGAAGATCGCGGTTTCCGTTATCCCCATGTCCGCGTGCACGAACTGACTGAAAAGGGCGAGGAAAAACACCGCGATCTTGGGGTTGAGAAAGGCGATGAGGAAACCGTCACGCGCCGCGGCGAACACGCCGCCGGCCATTGCCGGCCCGTCCGTGTTCACAGTGCCGGCGCTCGCATGTACCGCCCGCCAGCCGAGCCAGGCAAGATATGCCGCGCCGGCAAGCGCAAGCCCCTGGTAGAGCAAAGGATGCGCCACCAGCACCGCGGCAAGACCGAGCGTGGTCACCAACGCGTAGAAGCCCACCCCGAGCGCATGGGCCAGGGCCACTGCCACACCGTGGGCCCGCGAACGCCGCACGGTATGCCGCACGACCACCGCCAGGCTGGGGCCGGGCGACATCGCACCCATGGTGCATACTGCCGCGAGTGACAGCCATGCCGTCCAAGTCATTGACACACTCCATTGTCCGATAACCGGCGCCTCCAGCCGGACCGGGCACACGCCCGTTATTCGGCTGTCACCGGCGGCGACACGCTTACCCCCGGCCTTATCCCCAGACGCTCGGCCATGCCCGCGGCAAGCTCCAGCGCATGACGTACGTCCGGCGGCGACCGGTACCCCGTCTCCCCCGGCTCCATCCGGGCGACGGCAAGCACCCGACCCGAGGCATCGAGCCAGGCGATATCGAGCGCGAGGGCGACGTTACGCATGTGCCAGTGGGTAACACGCGCCTCGGGAAATCGAAACCAGATCGGGTTGGCGCGTACTTCCGTGGCGGGCAGGTGTTGCATGCCCTGGGCCCGTTCGTCGCTGTCGTCGGCCACGCGCACCTCGAGTGGCGCCGGACGGCCAGGCACCTCGACGAGCGCCTTCTCCATGCCCCGCCATATCGCCAGGCCCTGCGCCCGTGCCCCCTCCTCGGCCGGGCCCCAGCGCCCGAACAGCAACACGCCGCCGGCGAGAAAAGCGATCAGGGCAATGCGGGGTAAATTGCGCATAGATAGGCAGTATGCCACCGCTCGCGTCGGGCGGAAATGCGTGACGCCAGGCACGGAGAAGGCCGTCTGAAGACGGTTTCAGCCCGCGCCGGAGCGTTCGAACGCTCCCGCCCGACGCGCGGCCATGTCACCGAACAATTCCACTAATCGTCTCAGAGGTATTGTCATGCGTCCGCCGGTCTGTGCGCCACAGCGGCCCGGTGGCGGCGTTGCGCTCGCTTGACGAGACCCGGCCACGCTGGCGCGAGCGCGCCTTGCCCCCGAACCGCACAAGCGCTCTGACATGTGGCATTATCTGTGATCGGATTAGTAAGAGCGGCCGAGGACGGCGAACTGCCGAATGAGCCCGTGCATTTCGTCGACCAACGTCAACAGCCGGGCACTCGCTTCGCTCGTGGCCTGCGCTGCCTGATCGGTGGTGGTAAAGCCGTCGCTGACGCCGAGGACACTGCGGTTGATCTCTTCTGCCGTCGCACTCTGCTGTTCCGCAGCACTGGCAATACGCGTGTTCATGTCGCTGATCTCGCGCACCCGCTCCTCCGTGCGGCGAATGGCTTCCTGGGCTTCTTCGGCCCCCTGCGCGACGTTCGTGGCGGAATCACGACTGTGCGCCATGACCGTGGCAGCCTGCCCGACACCGCCCTCCAGACGTTCGATCATCCCCGCGATCTCGCCGGTGGAATCGCTCACACGCTTGGACAGCGCACGCACCTCTTCGGCGACTACCGCGAAGCCGCGACCGGTATCGCCCGCACGGGCGGCCTCGATCGCGGCATTCAGCGCCAGCAGGTTGGTCTGCTCGGAAATGCCCTGGATGACATCGAGCACTTTGCGAATGGCGTCGGTATCGGCCTTGAGTCGCTCGACGACGCCCGCGGCCTCCTCCACTTCGTCAGCCAGCCGGGTCATGGCGCTGCCCGTCTTCTCGATCACCGCACGCCCGGAGCCGGCTTCATCCACCGCGGCAGAAGCGCTGCTGGCGGCGTCGACCGTGTTGCGCGAGACTTCCTGCACCGTGGCGGACATCTCGTTCATCGCCGTCGCCACCTGCTCGGTTTCGCCACGCTGACCATCCAGTGCCGTGCGTGCCTCGGACGCAGCGCGCTCGGTGGCCTGCGCCGCCTCCTGCAGCGGCACGCTGAGGTCATTCATGCGCGTCTGCATGGCGTCGAGCTGGGAACGCTGCATCGCCAGCGCGAGCTCTACCTCAGCGGTGACATCATGGCCGCCACCGTACGTGTATTCGCCCACCGAGTTGTCGAAAACACTTCGTGCCAACTCGCTGGCACGCGACAGACGCCGGGTCGCGACCCAGGCAATCCCCCAGGCGAATACCGCCACGGCAGCGACGGCGAGAAGGCCGACAGCCGCCCCCTGGGAGACGGCAACGCCGCCCGTCAGCGCCCCGACGAGCGCGCAGCCAACAGCCACGGCGGACAGACGCCCGCGCGTTCCCACTCGTGCCCACCACGGCACCACGGACGCCCCTTTTCGCATGCGCGCGTACAGGCGCTCGGCACGAACCTTCTGCGCCGGCGTGGCCTGGCTGCGAACGGACTGATAGCCCATGTGCTCGCCTTGATGGTAGACGGGCGAGACGTAGCCGTTGACCCAATAGTAGTCGCCGTTCTTGCAACGGTTCTTTATCACGCCCATCCACTGCCGGCCGGACTTCAGGGTGTCCCAGAAGTTCTGGTAGACGGCCTCGGGCATGTCGGGGTGGCGAACGATGTTGTGGGCCTTGCGACGCAGCTCGTCTTCGTCAAAGCCCGCCACCCGGCAAAACGCCTCGTTGGCGCTCTGGATCACCCCTTTGAGATCGGTGGTGCTTATCAGCCGGTCATCGGCGTGGACCGGCTCCTCGCGGTCCGTGACCGGTTTGTTGACGCGCATGCCCTGCTCCCTATCGCCCGTACGATTCCACGAGCGGCATCGAGTGCCGCCCGAGACAGTTAACGGCAACCCGGTTAGAAACTTTATGCGTCATCATTATTGATTGGAGGTCCGGCATGCTTTCGCCGGGCTCTACAAGGTCTCCGTCACACAAGCGTGGCACCGCCGTTGTGCCTGTTACAGACGTACCGGCACCACAACGGATGCAATACGACGGCGAAACATGCCGCCGACGAAGGGACCGTAGCAGGCCCCTGGTGCGATGGAATGGTGTTGGTAACCGGTCTATGAAGGCGGGTGACAGGCGACCCGGCGGGCGCCTGTCACCCGACCCAGACCTGCGTGCCGGCCATCGCGTCCACGCGAGTGCCGGGCGCGAAGATTCCGGCGGAACTCAGGCCTCGGCCTTGGCCGTACGGCGAAGGCGGATGCCGAGCTCGCGCAGTTGCGCCTCGTCCACCTCGGCCGGCGCCTCGGTGAGCAGATCCGTCGCCGTTTGAGTCTTGGGGAAGGCCATGACGTCACGAATGGAACGCGACCCGGTCATGAGCATCACGAGACGGTCCAGCCCGAAGGCGATGCCGCCGTGAGGCGGCGCACCATACTCGAGCGCATCCAGCAGAAAGCCGAACTTCTCCCGCGCCTCACTGTCGCCGATACCTAGCAGCCGGAAGACGGCCTGCTGCATGTCCGGCCGGTGAATACGGATAGAGCCGCCACCGACCTCGGTACCATTGAGCACCATGTCATAGGCGCGGGAGAGCAACGCCTCCGGATCACTCTGTGACAGCTCATCGGGATCCTCGGCACGCGGCGAGGTGAACGGATGATGGAGCGCGTAGAGGCGCTTGTCCCCCTCGTCGTACTCGAACATGGGGAAGTCCACCACCCACAACGGCCGCCAACCCGGCTCGACGAGATCGAGATCGTGGCCGACCTTCACCCGCAGCGCGGCAAGGGACTCGTTGACCACTTTCGCCTTGTCGGCGCCGAAGAAGACGAGGTCACCGGCCTCGGCGCCGGTGCGCTCGAGAATACCGGCAACGGCGGCGTCCGGCAGGAACTTGAGGATCGGCGACTGAAGGCCATCACGCCCCTGGGACGGGTCGTTGACCTTGATATAGGCAAGCCCTTTGGCGCCGTAGCGGCCGACGAACTGAGTGTAGTCGTCGATCGCCTTGCGGGTGAGCTCACCGCCGCCGGGTACCCGCAGCGCCGTCACCCGCCCCTTGGGATCGGCGGCCGGCGCCGCGAACACCTTGAATTCGACGCCCTCCACGAGATCGGCGACTTCGACGAGCTCCAACGGTATGCGCAGATCGGGACGGTCGATGCCAAAGCGATGTACCGCCTCGGCATGGCTCATGCGCGGGAACGGCTCGGGAAGCTCTTCGCCCAGCACCTCGCGGAAAAGACCGCGGATCATGGCCTCCATGTGGCCCATGATCGCATCCTCGTCCATGAACGAGGTCTCGATGTCGAGCTGGGTGAACTCCGGCTGACGATCGGCGCGCAGGTCTTCGTCACGGAAGCAGCGTGTAATCTGGTAGTAGCGATCCATACCGCTCATCATCAGCAGCTGCTTGAATAGCTGCGGACTCTGCGGCAGGGCATAGAAGGCACCCTGATGGATACGGCTCGGCACCAGGAAATCGCGTGCGCCCTCGGGCGTCGCCCGGGTGAGCATCGGCGTTTCGATATCCAGAAAGCCGTTGTCGTCGAGGTAACGACGCAGGATGCTGGTCACACGCGCGCGAGTGCGAAGGCGCTGGTGCATTTCCGGACGACGCAGATCCACGTACCGATGACGCAGGCGCACATCCTCGCCCACGTCCGTATCATCGAGCTGGAACGGCGGCGTTTTGGCGCGGTTGAGAATTTCCAGCTCGGTGGCGTAGACCTCCACCTGTCCGGTGGGCAGGTTGGGATTCTCCGTGCCCTCGGGCCGGCGGCGTACACGGCCGCGGGCGCGCAGGACGAACTCGTTGCGCACGGTATCGGCGAGAGCGAAGGCATCCTGCTCGTCAGGATCGAAGACCACCTGCAGCAACCCTTCCCGATCCCGCAGATCCACGAAGATGATGCCGCCGTGGTCCCGCCGCCGGTGCGCCCAGCCGCAAACCTCGACCTCGGAGTCCAGAAGGCTTTCCGTGACCTCGCCACAATAGTGAGTGCGCATGAAACCGAACCGCCTGTAAGCCTTGGATAAAAAACGGAAAAGCCCGCTAGGGAAGCGCTTGCGGATTTCCCTAGCGGGCGAGGGTAGCCGAAAATGGTAAGCGGTCCACCAGGGCGGCGCAAGCGCGCCCGCGCTCAGGCGGTGTCGGCCTTGGGCGTGGACTTGGTGTCCTTGCCGCCGCCGTCTCCCTTGCTCTGCGACTTGCTCTGGGAGTCGCCGCCCGACGAGCTCTGGGACTGACCGCCACTTTGGCCATCCCCGGCGATGTTGCGGCGTTTGTCGGACTTGAAGTCGGTCTCGTACCAACCGCCGCCCTTGAGACGGAATGCCGCGGCGGAAACCCGCTTGCGCAGCTGCGAACGGCTGCACTCGGGGCAGTCGGTGAGCGGCGCATCGCTCAGCGACTGCAACGCTTCGAGCTCATGGCCACAGGCCTCACACTGATATTCGTAGATGGGCATGGTTCGTTCACCTCTGCGAAATTCCATGCGGGCCGCACACCCGCGCCAACCCGTGGGGCCGTCCGACCGCCACGGGCGTGCACGACCGTATAGATAGGGGCATATCGCAGGCGCCACAAGCGGACCGCCGTACGCGGGGGATGATACCGTAAACGGATGTGGTTCCGGCAGACCGCCTTCACAACGTCCTCGGAGGGGATGTGCACCCGCTCCAGCTACTGCTCGGCCTGTTCGTTTTCGCCTTCGTCTTCGCCCTCATTCAGGTGGGCGTGGTCACCGTGGCCTTCGACAAGCTCGGCCTCTCGGCCGGCTCGGCGATGTTGCTGCTGCTTACCTCCCTCGCCGGCAGCATGGTGAATCTTCCACTATTCATGGTCGACGCCAAGGCTGCGCGCGATCCTCGCTGGCAACGATTGCCGCAATGGCTCAATTCGCGCTTACGCCAGGTTCCCGAAGGCAAAGTGCTGATCGCGATGAACGTGGGCGGCGGCCTGGTACCAGTGTGCTTCTCCGCCTATCTGCTCGGTCAGCACTCGCTACCGCTGGGGATCGTGCTGATCGCGACGGGCATTCAGGCGGCGATCTGCTACGCCGCGAGCCGGCCAGTGCCGGGCGTCGGCATCGGCATGCCGGTATTCATCGCCCCCATCACCGCCGCGATCACGGCAATCATCCTGCAACCGGGAGCCAGTGCGCCGCTCGCCTATATCTGTGGCACGCTCGGGGTGCTGGTCGGTGCGGACCTGCTGCGCCTGCGCGATGTCAGCCGTCTCGGCTCCCCGGTCGCCTCCATTGGCGGCGCCGGCACTTTCGATGGCGTGTTCATCACCGGTATCGTCGCCGTCCTCCTCGCCTGAACGAATCGCAGCGACAATGACCACACCGCGAAGCATTCTAATCACCGGCTGCTCCAGCGGCATCGGCTACCACTGCGCGCTCTCCCTCCACGAACGTGGCTGGCGGGTCTTCGCCACGGCTCGGCGCGACGCCGATATCGAGGCACTGACCACCCTGGGGCTGGAGGCCCTGCGCCTGGATGTCGCCGATACCGATTCGATCGAGGAGGCGGTGGCGGCCGTGCTCGAGCACACCGGCGGGCGGCTGGACGCGCTGTTCAACAATGCCGGCTACGGCCAGCCCGGAGCTGTGGAGGACCTGCCGGCAGACGCCCTGCGCGCCCAGTTCGAGACCAACGTCATTGGCGCCCAGCAGCTCATCCGCGCGGTGCTGCCGGCAATGCGCACCCGGGGTCACGGGCGGATCGTCAACCACAGCTCGGTTCTGGGCATCGTGGCACTGCCGTACCGTGGCGCGTACAACGCCAGCAAGTTTGCCCTGGAAGGTCTCACCGACACGCTACGCCAGGAGCTCGCGGTGACTGCGCCCGGCATCGGCGTATCGCTCATCGAGACCGGACCGGTGCGCAGCCAATTCCGGGCCAACGCCTATCGCATGTACCAGCGCTACATCGACGCGAGCACGAGCGCCCACCGAGACATCTATGAAGCCGTGGAGCGCCGACTGGCCGGCAGCGGGGACGCCCCCTTCACCCGTGGCCCGGAGGCGGTCTGCGACAAGCTCGTCCACGCCCTCGAAGCCCCGCGCCCGCGCGCCCGCTACCGGGTGACCGTGCCCACACAACTCTTCGGCCTACTCCGGCGCATCCTGCCGACCCGCGGACTGGACGCGGCGCTGCTGCGAAGCACAGCGGCGGAGCGCCGCTGAGCGCTCACCAGGGCGCCGCCATCACGACGCGCGCCCGGATCGACCGCCGGCGGGGATCACGCTATGCCGTTTGTCGTTCGCGGTGGCGGCGCAGCGCCTCCAGCAGTGCCACGTAGTCTTCCGGCAGATTCGCTTGCCACTGCAACGTTTCGCCCGTCGCCGGGTGCGTGAGGGACAACCGCTCGGCGTGCAGGGCCTGGCGGCGAAAGCCGCGCAGGGCCTCCGTGACCGGCTCGTCCGCGCCCTCGGGCAAACGCAGTCGGGCACCATAGATCGGATCGCCGACGATAGGGTGGCGGATATGAGCCATGTGAACGCGAATCTGGTGAGTCCGCCCGCTCTCCAGCCTGCAACGCAATAGCGTATGCGCAGGAAACCGCTCCTCGATGCGGTAGTGCGTCACCGCTTCACGACCGCCTTGACGGACTGCCATACGGGTTCGGTCACGGGGATGCCGGTCAATGGGGGCATCCACGTGACCGCCGGCCGTGAATGTACCGGCAACGAGTGCCAGATACTCGCGGCCGACGGTGCGGGCCTGCAACTGATCCACCAGCGACTTGTGCGCCGCGAGCGTGCGCGCGACCACCATCAGCCCGGTGGTGTCACGGTCGAGACGGTGAACAATGCCCGAACGCGGCAACCCCGCGAGCTCCGGGGCATGGTGCAGCAGGGCATTCTGCAGGGTGCCGTCCCGGTTACCGGCGCCCGGATGCACGACGAACGCTGCGGGCTTGTTGATGACCAGCAATTGCTCGTCTTCGTAGCGTACGTCCAGCGGGATCGCCTCGGCGGTCACGGGCCCTTCGCGTTCCAATGTGGCGTCGATCACCACCGACTCGCCCCCGGCCACGGCATCCCGTGGCCGGGGCACGGCACCGTCGACCACGATAAGCCCGTCCTTCAGCCACCGTTGCAGGCGGCTGCGGGAGAACTCCGGAAACAGCTCGGCCAGCGCGCGATCCACGCGCCGACCGGCTGCGTCTTCCGGGAAGGTGGCCTCGCGGCGTACAGCTTCGAATGACGTCATAGGCGTATCCCGATTGCGGCAATGGTCCCGCTGGGCTCGGCCCCGATCGGGCCGACGCGGCGGCATTGCACCTCGCACGAATCCAACTCTCTGCGGCAGACTGCTAGAATGCCGTTTTTCACGAATGACCACGAGCACGCCATGAAGCGAGCCCTCTGCCTGCTGTTCAGCCTCCTGTTACTCAGCGCCTGCGCCAGCACACCGGAGCCGGCGGACGAGAATGCCCGCGCCGGGCAGCTTTATGCCAGTGCTCAGAGCGCCCTCGAACGCGGCGACTACAGCACGGCGGTATCACGCCTGGAGTCGCTGGAGGCTCGATACCCATTCGGCACCTATGCCGAGCAGGCGCAGCTCGACATTATCTACGCTTACCACAAGATGGACGAGGCGGAGTCCGCCGTGGCGGCCGCCGAGCGATTCGTCCGGCTCAATCCGCGCCACCCTCGCGTCGACTACGCCTGGTACATGAAGGGTGTCGCCGAGCAGGAGAGAGGCAACGATTTCCTCGGCGAGATGTTCGACCTGGACCGTGCAGCGCGGGACCCGGAACCGCTGCGGCGGGCCTTCGAGGCTTTCCGTACGCTCGTCCAGCGACACCCGGAGAGCGAATACGTAGCTGACGCGCGCGAACGCATGACGACGCTCCGGGACCAGCTGGCACGCCATGAGCTCATGATCGCGCGCTTCTACGCCGACCGCCAGGCCTGGGTCGCGGCAGCGAACCGCGCCACCGGTCTCGTGCGGGACTTCGAAGGCACGCCCGCGCTGGCGCCGGCACTACAGCTGCTCGAGCGTGCCTATGGGGAGCTGGAGATGCCGGAGTTGCGCGAGGATATTCGACGCATACTGCGCACCAATGGCATCACCGTCCCGGAACGGACCTAGTGTCCTGATTCCGGGACACTAAAGCGCCTGCTCGTCCTCCTCGCCCGTGCGAATGCGGATAACCCGCTCCACGGGAGTCACGAACACCTTGCCATCGCCGATCTTGCCAGTGTGAGCCGCCTGATTGATGACCTCGAGGCAGCGCTCCACCTGGTCGTCGGCGACCACGATCTCCACGCGCATCTTGGGCAGGAAGTCCACGACGTATTCGGCGCCGCGATAAAGCTCCGTATGGCCCTTCTGGCGGCCAAAGCCCTTGACCTCGGTAACGGTCATGCCGGTGATCCCGATCTCGGAGAGCGCCTCGCGCACGTCATCGAGCTTGAAGGGCTTAATGATCGCTTCGACCTTTTTCATCAGTCACTCCTGTACCGGATTAATGTCGGCAGTCTACCCGGTAGCGACAACGAGCAGAAAGAACCACCGCGGACAATCATCGGAGGTGACTGGCTGCCAGCACTTACGGGCGCGAATCCCGACAATGTTTCCGGTAGCATTGGGCCGTTGTGTCCACTGCCAAGACGACGCGCCCAATCTATGAGCACTGACCGCATCCGTTTCGCCATGGCCCAGCTCAACCTCCTGGTCGGGGACGTGCCAGGCAACACCGACGCCGTCATCACGGCTGCCGGGCGCGCCCGCGACGAGCTCGGCGCGGCGGTGGTGATATTCCCCGAGCTCGCGCTTACCGGGTACCCTCCGGACGATCTGCTATTGCGCGACGATTTCATCGACGCGGTGGAACGCGGCATCGAACGCCTGCGTACCGAGGTGCATGGCATCACGATGGTGGTTGGCGCTCCACGCATCGCTGAGCATGACCTGTACAACAGCGCTTACGTGCTCCGCGACGGAGTGACCCTCGGCATCTACGACAAGCACCACCTGCCCACGTACGGTGTCTTCGATGACCGCCGTTACTTCAGTCCGGGGGACACACCCTGCGTCATCGATATGAATGGCTGCCCGGTAGGTGTGACGATCTGCGAGGACGCCTGGCACACAGGGCCTGTCGAGGCATCCGCCCGCGCGGGTGCCGAGGTGGTGATCAACATCAACGCCTCGCCATTCGATCAATACAAGTGGTCGGCTCGGGAGTCCGTGCTACGCCAGCGCATCGGCGAGGCAGGAGTTCCCATCATTTACTGCAACATGGCCGGCGGCCAGGACGAGGTCGTCTACGACGGCGGCTCTTGCGCCTTCCATGCCGATGGCGGACTCGCGGTACGCGCGCCGCGCTTCGAGACGGGGGTCTTTCCCGTCGACGTCGCCTATCGCCGTGGCTGCTGGAGCCCCCGCGACGGTGAAATCACCGAGGATCCCTCCGACGAAGCCTGTGTCTACGACGCCCTGGTGTGGGGTGTGCGGGACTACGTCCAGAAGAATGGCTTCCCGGGCGTACTCATCGGCCTCTCCGGCGGCATGGACTCGGCGCTCGTGGCGACCATCGCCGTGGACGCGCTGGGCCCGGAGCGCGTGGAGTGTGTCATGATGCCCTCGCGCTACACCTCGGATACGAGCCATACCGATGCGGCGACGCTCGCCGAGAACCTGGGCGTTACCTACCACAACGTGGCAATCGAGGGCATCTTCAATGCGTTCCTCGATGCGCTGGCACCGATCTTCGGGGACGCGCCGCCGGACATCACCGAAGAGAACCTGCAGTCTAGATCGCGGGGCACTGTGCTCATGGCACTGTCGAACAAGCTCGGCAAGCTGGTGCTCGCCACAGGCAACAAGAGCGAGCTGGCGGTGGGCTATGCGACACTCTACGGCGACATGGTCGGCGGCTTCGCGCCATTGAAGGACGTCTTCAAGACCGAAGCCTACCGTCTCGCACGCTACCGCAACGAGCTCTCGCCGGTCATTCCGGAGAACATCTTCACCAAGGCGCCCACCGCGGAGCTGCGTGCCGACCAGAAGGACACGGACAGCCTGCCCGACTATGCCGAGCTCGACGGGATTCTCGCTGCCTACGTGGAAGACGACGCGGGTATCGACGAGATCGTCGCCGCCGGCTACGACGAACAGACCGTGCGCCGGGTCGTGCGGATGCTCCACGGCAACGAGTACAAGCGCCGCCAGGCGCCGCCAGGGGTGAAGATCACCACCAAAGCGTTCGGCCGTGACCGTCGTTACCCGATTACGTCCGGATTCGGACGCATCGGGTAGTGGAGAAGTCGCAAGTTCCAAGTTGAAAGCAGCTAGTCGGCACGCACGGGTCCGATACCGCGCGCGACTTGGAACTTTCAACTTTGCACTTTGAACTGATGAACGGCCTACGGCCGTAACTGACCATGCTGGCCTCCGATGCGCGTACCGCGCACGTAGCCTGGCCTACGACTTGCCGCTTGGAACCTGCCGCTCACAAGAAAGCCGGCGCCCCAAGGGACGCCGGCTTTCCAGTCCCACGCGTTACCGCGCCGGCGCTCAGCCGGTGAAGAACTCGTTGATGCGCGCACCGATCTCGGCCGGGGAGCGCACGGTGGCGACGCCGGCCTTCTCCAGCGCACCGAACTTGTCGTCCGCCGTGCCCTTGCCGCCGCTGATGATGGCGCCGGCGTGGCCCATGCGCTTGCCCGGAGGCGCGGTAACGCCCGCGATGTAGGCCACCACCGGTTTGCGCACGTGCTCCTGGATGTACTCGGCGGCCTCTTCCTCGGCGGTACCGCCGATCTCGCCGACCATGACGATGCCCTTGGTCTGACGGTCCGCCTCGAACTGCTCCAGCACATCGATGAAGCTCATGCCCTGGATCGGGTCACCGCCGATGCCGACGCAGGTGCTCTGGCCAAGGCCCACGTCGGTGGTCTGCTTGACCGCCTCGTAGGTGAGCGTGCCCGAGCGGCTGACGATGCCGATGGCGCCGCTCTTGTGGATCTGGCC
The DNA here is from genome assembly GCF_051195215.1 of Arhodomonas sp. AD133. NCBI lineage: Bacteria > Pseudomonadati > Pseudomonadota > Gammaproteobacteria > Chromatiales > Ectothiorhodospiraceae > Arhodomonas > Arhodomonas sp. AD133. The sequence goes on from NZ_JBNAZM010000017.1 coordinate 79,100, forward strand.
GGGCATGATGCCGATTTTGCACGCGCCCGGGGTAATCACACCGGGACAGTTGGGACCGATCAGGGTCGCACCGTAGTCGGCGAGGGCGGCCTTGACGCGGAGCATATCCTGCACCGGGATGCCCTCGGTGATGCACGCGATGACCTTGATGCCGCCCTCGGCGGCCTCGAGGATGGCGTCCGCGGCGAAGGCGCCGGGCACGTAGATCATGCTGGCGTTCGCGCCGGTCTCGGATACGGCATCGCGCACGGTGTTGAACACCGGGCGATCCAGGTGCGTCTCACCGCCGCGCCCGGGGGTGATACCACCGACGATGTTGGTGCCGTACTCGATGCACTGCTCGGCGTGGAAGGTGCCCTGCTTGCCGGTGAAGCCCTGGACGATCACCTTCGTGTTCTTGTCGACAAGAATACTCATCTCGCTTGAACCTCGTTCGCTTGTCCGAATGTCGCGTCAGGCGCTCACCGCGGAGACGACCTTCTTGGCACCATCGGTGAGATCGTCCGCAGCAATGATGTCCAGGCCACTGTTGGCGAGGAGCTCCTTGCCCTTCTCGACATTCGTCCCCTCGAGGCGGGCAACCACCGGCACCTTGATGCCGACTTCCTTCACCGCTTCGATGATGCCCTCGGCGATCATGTCGCAGCGCACGATGCCGCCGAAGATGTTCACGAGGATGCCCTGCACGTCGGGGCTCGAGGAGATGATCTTGAACGCCTCGGTGACGCGCTCCTTGTTGGTGCCGCCACCGACATCCAGGAAGTTGGCCGGCTCGCCGCCATGGAGCTTGATGACGTCCATCGTGGCCATGGCGAGACCGGCCCCGTTGACCATGCAGCCGATATTGCCGTCCAGGGTGATGTAGTTGAGACCGTGCTCGGCCGCCTGCACCTCGGTCTCGTCCTCCTGGGTGACGTCGCGCATGTCCGCGATCTCGGCCTGACGGCCGATCTCCACGGCGTTGTCGTCGACGTTCACCTTGGCATCCAGCGACAGCAGCTCGCCTTCGGCGGTCACGATCAGCGGGTTGATCTCGATAAGCGAGAGATCCCGCTCGGTGAATGCCTTGTAGAGCCCGCTCATGATGCGGGTAAGCTGCTTGATCTGGTCCTTGTCGAGCCCCAGGCCGAAGCCGAGCTGCCGGCACTGATAAGGCTGCAGGCCAGCCGCGGGGCTCACCTTCACGGTCAGGATCTTCTCGGGCTCGGTGGCGGCCACTTCCTCGATGTCCATGCCGCCGGCGACCGAGGCCATGAACACGATGCGCTTGGAAGCGCGGTCGACGACGGCGCCGAGGTACAGCTCACGCTCGATGTTGAGCCCCTGCTCGATCATCACCGCGTTGATCGGCAGGCCCTTGTCGTCCGTCTGGTGAGTGACCAACCGCTCACCGAGCATGCCCTCGGTATACTCGACTACCTCGTCGAGACTCTTGGCGAGCTTCACGCCGCCGGCCTTGCCGCGCCCGCCGGCGTGGACCTGGGCCTTGACCACCCACACATTGCCGCCGAGCTTCTCGGCCGCAGCGCGCGCCTCGTCACCGGAACGCGCGACGAAGCCCTGCGGGATGGCAATGCCGTACTGGGTGAACAAGTGCTTTGCCTGGAATTCGTGGAGATTCATTGATGCGCCCTACCTCCGTGAAAAAGCCCCGGTATTCTCTACCAATAGCCAAGGCAGATCAAAAGCGACCCGCTCGTCATGTTTACCTATCGGTCAGAAATGCTCGGAATCAATAAGTGTGCACCAGCAGCATAGCCGCAAGGACGCCATTCAACATTCTGTTTTTGAAACAGAAATAACCGATTCCGCGAGCGCGCCGGAACCCGGCCGCCCAATCGTGTCAACGGGCCTTGCGCCGATCCTGGCACCGTAAGCCGGCCGCCAAGGGCACACGCTCAGATGCCCTGTGCGTGTCAGCCGGCAAGTCGACGAGCAGGTCGGGACCACCAACGCGAAAATACACCGACCCCGTGGCGTGGCACTGTTCGGCAACTCCGCTAACCGTGACGTATGACCTTGCACGCCCTCCCGGCAGCCCGGAGACTGATCGCCCGGTGACGCGGGCACCCAACGACATGGACGAACACAACGACAACAAGGCGGCAGCGCTGACCTGGCGACCACTCATCGTCTTCGACGGCTATCGCGCCGTGGTCGCGACGTTGCTGTTCGTGGGGTTCCTCGTCGGCACCATCGGCGCCCCCGACGGCGTGATCCATCCTGCCGACCCGCTGTCGTTCACCCTGGTTGCCGCCGCCTATCTCGCCGTTGCTCTTCTGCTTCTCGGCTGTGCGGCGCGCCGCACACCACCTTTCCTGGTCCAGGTCGTCTTCGGCGTGCTGGTGGATATCGGCGCCATTGCGGCACTGATTCATACGCTGGGCAGCCAGGAGAGCGGCCTGGGGATACTGATGATCTCGGCCGTCGCCGGCGGCAGCCTGCTGGGCGGCGTTCGCCTGGGGGCATTCTTCGCCGCGAGCGGCACGATCGCGCTGTTCGCGGTCCACACGCTTGCCCTGCTCTCCGGCCAGGCCGGCGCGGAAGGCTTTACGCAGGCCGCCCTGCTCGGCATCGGCATATTCGCAACCTCCCTGTCAGCCGCTCTGCTGGCACGCCGCGCGCGGGAGAGCGAGGCACTGGCAGCGGAGCGTGGCGTCGACGTCGCCAACCTCCAGGCACTCAACGCCCACATTGTTCAAAGGCTCGAGACCGGTGTCATCGCGCTTGACCGCGATGACCATATACGGTTCGCCAACCGCACCGCGAGCCCTCTCACCGGCGCCGTTGGCGATGGGCAGTCACCGCGCCTGGACGAGCGGTCCGCAGCGCTGGCAACCGTTGTCGATGACTGGCGAAACCGGCGGAGCGACTCGGCCAACACACCGATCATGATCGAGGGTGAGGAGTTCATGCCCCGCATCCTCCCGTTGGAGCCCGAGGGGCGCGGCGGCTCATTGATTTTCCTGGAGAACCTCACGGAAATGCGGGCCCAGGTCCAGCAGGCCAAGCTCGCCGCCATGGGCCGGCTGACCGCGAGCATCGCCCACGAAGTACGGAACCCCCTCGGCGCAATGATGCAGGCCGCCCAACTGCTCGAAGAGACGGACAACCTGGCCCAGGGCGAGCGGCGCATGCTGGATATCATCCTCAAACAGGGGCGCCGGCTGAACGAGACCGTGGAAAACGTGCTGCAGCTCTCCCGCCGCGCGCCCGCGGACCGCGAGCCCGTCGAGCTCCACACGTGGGCGAAAACAGTCGCCGAAGAATGGCGAGCCCAACAAGGGCCAAAGTACGCCGACATGGCGCTCACCATCGACGCCGAGCCGGCCGAAGCGCCATTCGATTCGACACACCTGCGGCAGGTACTCGAAAACCTGCTGCGCAACGCAGTTGACCACGGTGGCGACCCCCCCCAGGTGCGAATCGCCACCGGGTATGATGCCCGCGGAGCCGCGTACCTGGAGGTCGCCGACAATGGCCCGGGTATCGACGCGGAAATCCGGGAGCACCTCTTCGAGCCCTTTGCCACGAGCCGGCGTGACGGCACGGGCCTCGGACTCTACCTCGCCCGCGAGCTCTGCGAGGCCAGCCGGGCCCGCATCGAGCTCGTGGACGCAACGCACGGGGCCTGCTTCCGCATCACCTTCGCGCGCACTCAGGACGAACAACAGGGAGCCACGGGATGAGCCGACCCAAGGCACTGATCGTCGACGACGAAGCCGACATTCGCGATCTCGCCGAGCTCACGCTCGGGCGCATGGATATCGAGACCCGCAGCGCGGCCAACCTCAGCGAGGCCGAAGCGTACCTCAAAAGCGAGACGTTCGGCCTGTGCCTGACCGACATGCGTCTCCCCGACGGGGACGGCATGGACCTCGTGCGCCATATCACCGCACGCTACCCCCACACCCCGGTGGCGATGATCACCGCCCATGGAAGCATTGACACGGCAATCGAAGCGCTGAAGACCGGCGCATTCGACTTCGTCACCAAGCCAGTGGACATCAACGTCCTGCGGCAGCTCGTCGACCACGCGCTGCGACTCACCGAGGAACCCGCCGAGCGCCGCTCCCGGGACATCCTCCTCGGCGACTCGCCGCCCATGCAGCAAATCCGGGGCACCATCGTCAAACTCGCCCGCAGCCAGGCCCCAGTGTACATCTGCGGGGAATCCGGAACCGGCAAGGAGCTCATCGCACGCCTCATCCACGACAAGGGACCACGGCGCGAGCAACCGTTCGTGCCCGTCAACTGCGGCGCGATCCCCAGCGAGCTCATGGAAAGCGAGTTCTTCGGCCACAAGAAAGGCAGCTTCACCGGCGCCACCGGTGACCGCCAGGGACTGTTCCAGGCCGCACAGGGCGGCACCCTGTTTCTCGACGAAGTGGCGGATCTGCCGGCACACATGCAGGTCAAACTGCTCCGCGCCATCCAGGAAAAGGCCGTACGCCCTGTGGGCAGCGCCCGCGAGGAAACCATCGACGTCCGCATCCTCTCTGCCACACACCATGACCTGGGCGAGCTCGTGGATGAGGGCCGATTCCGGCAGGACCTCTACTACCGCATCAACGTCATCCGGCTCCGCGCCCCGAGCCTGCGCGAACGCCCCGACGACATTCCACTTCTCGTGGATCACGTACTCGAGCGCTTCAGCGACAACGGCGCGCCAAAGGTCCGCCTCACCCCCGACGCCGTGCGAACACTGCAGTGCTACCGCTTCCCCGGCAACGTGCGCGAGCTGGAGAACGTCCTGGAGCGCGCGCTGACGCTAAGCGATGGCCCGGAAATCACCGCCGAGGATCTCCAACTGCCTGCCGAAGGCATGATGACCGCCCCCGCCGGCCCCGCCACCCCGGAGCCGTCGGAGGACTTCGAGCTCGAGAGCTACATGGACGACATCGAGCGCAATGTCATCAATCGAGCGCTGGAGAAGGCGGGGAACAACAAGACTGCGGCCGCGCAACTTCTGGGCATCAGCTTTCGGGCATTGCGTTACCGGTTGAAAAAGCTCGGACTGGAGTAACGCCGCCCAGTCAGCCCGATCACCGAGTACTGATGCGCGAAAACGAATCCACCGCGGACTCAATGGGCGACAGACGAAGGCCGTACCTTCCGAGCAAGGCCAGCCAACCAGGACTGGCCGCGCCAATCACCCGACACGCTCAACCGCTGGCGGGCCGTTACCTACAGGCCGCCTTCCTCTCGCACTCAACGGCCTGCCAATAAACGTCACCCACACGACGCGCCCGGTGACCACTCTTGTCAATTGCTTCCCCAAACGGTTGCTAGCAAACAATCCCCGTCGCTCGGAGAGCGACAACAATACGTCGTAAGTCAGGGAGTTACGGACCAAGGCTTGCCTCACCGATAACGTGCGCAGAGGTGGCACGCAACCTGCATTCTATTGAGTGAGGGGTGAGTGGGGGTCCGAAGGACGCTTCGATCTCAGCCCGCCGGGCACCGCGACGCGCTCGTGGCCCGAAATGCTTCGAAGCAAGTTGAACGCAAAGGGAGTTCACTAATGAAGAAAGTGCAGCAAGGTCTACAGCGGGGTTTTACCCTCATCGAGCTGATGATCGTTGTGGCGATCATCGGCATTCTCGCTGCCTTCGCCATTCCGGCGTATCAGGACTACATGGTCGGTGCGCAGGTCGGTGAAGGCCCGAGCCTGGTCTCAAGCGCCAAGACCGCTTATGGTAACTTCATAAGTGAACATGGCCGTCTTCCGTCGCCTTCCGGTTCGAGCGCTAATGCGTCTCTGGGAATGTCGCAGCCAACCAGCATCCAGGGTCAATATGTTTCCCAGGTCATGGCAAATAGCGACGGGACCATTACCGTGACGTACGGCAATGAGGCCAACGCCTCGATCGCTGGCAACACCTTGGTATTCCACGTGGCGGTCGACGCATGGCCGCCGACCACCAACGTGGCGTGGGTATGCGGTGATTCAGGTGCCCCGAACGGGACCCAGACTAATGTTGCAGCTGTGGGCCGCACCAGCACTGTCCAGGACCGGTATCTGCCGTCGTCCTGCTACTAAGCTAGCCTGACCAGCATCGGCAAGAAGCCCCGCCCTGCGGGGCTTTTTTGATCCCGGAACAAGGGGAATAATTGCAGCATGTATCTGCGTTCACGCACAGCGACGGCCCTGCTCCTCGGCCTCGTGCTCGCAGCCGTTGCATTGGCCTACTGGCCCGGAATGTCGGGCGGCTTCGTGTTCGACGATTTCCCCAACCTGGTGAACAACAAGCGAACGCAGATCGATGAACTCGAATGGACGCAATTGAAGCAGGCGGCGCTGGCGAGCGACTCCAGCATCTTCCGCCGCCCTCTTGCGATGCTGAGCCTGTCCTTGCAACGCTACTTCACAGGCCTGGACCCGTTCCCCATGAAGGCGGCGAATCTTTCACTTCATCTGGGGAACACGCTGCTCGTCTTCCTGCTGCTCAGCGGGCTGTTGCGAACGGCCTCAATACGCTGGGGAGAGCGCCACATAGTCCGGCCCACCACTCTGGCTCTCTTGGTGGCAGCCGGCTGGGGCCTCGCCCCAATCAACCTAACCGGGGTGCTGTTCGTCATTCAGCGCATGGAAAGCCTGGCTGCCTTCTTCACGCTGGTGGGGCTACTGGCCTATGTCCATGGCAGACAGCGTCTCGCGGCAGGAAGGCAGAGCGGACTGGCATGGATGTGGGGAGGCGTTGCGGGGGGCACGACCATCGGCATTCTGGCCAAAGAGACCGCCGTGATGCTACCGGTCTACGCCATTCTGATCGAATGGCTGTTCTTCAGCTTCGGACGCCCACGCACCGGGGAACGCTGGATGATTGGCGGACTCTTCCTGGCCACTTTGATTCTGCCAGGACTCGCCGGCTTGGCATGGTTGCTCCCGAACATCGTGTCGAATGTCGAACTATCGAATCGACCGTTCGATCTCTTTCAACGGCTATGGACCCAGGGGCGTGTCCTCTGGCACTACATTGCCTGGACGATACTGCCCAGTCCGGGAAGCCTGTCCCTGTACCATGATGCCTTCCCGGTATCCCGAGGCCCGTTGACGCCTTGGACAACCTTGCCCGCCGCATTGGGTCTGGCAAGCCTGGCAGCGCTCGCGGTGGCAGTGCGCCGGCGTCTTCGTAGTGTCAGCTTCGGTATTCTCTGGTTCTTCGTAATGCACCTCCTGGTGTCCACCGTTCTGAATCTGGAGCTGGTGTACGAACACCGGAATTATCTGAGCTCTGCAGGCCTTATTCTTGCGTTTTTCTCCGCATTACTCCACGCGCGCTGGCTCAAGTGGCCATCCGCTCGACAATGTGCTGTGGTGGCAGTCATCATGCTGTACGGATTCCTGACCTTCGTACGCGCCAGCGAGTGGTCCCATCCCGTGGAACATGCGTATTTCGAGGCCAGTCACAACCCGGAATCGCCCAGGGCCGCCTATACATTTGCCCTTATGCTGCTCATCGACAACCCGGAACCCGGAACTCGTCGGTTCGTTCTTGCCAAAACCACCCTGCAGAAGGCGGCGGAACTAGAGAATGCCGGATTGTTGCCACTGCAGGGGTTGATCCGACTGCACGCCGGAAGCGACCTGCCGGTTCCGTCGGCCTGGTGGGAAGACATGCGCACGTACGTCGCACACCACAACCTGACTTCACAGGATATAAACGCGCTCTACAAGGTACTCGAACCTTTGGTCAAAGGGAAAACGCCATACCCTCCCGAGGAGATCGAGTCCATCCTTCAGGAGGCGGTTAATCACCATCCCGGGAACGCCATACTGCTCACTATGCAGGCCAACTTCCTGCTGAACGTCACAGGTGACTACCAGCAGGCCGAGAGGTTACTCGATAAAGCGATGAAGATGCGCCCGAACGACCCGGCCATGTGGCGAAATCTCATAGACTACCAGCTGACCACCAATCAGCTGGATGCTGCTGAAAGCAGCATCCAGCGTCTCAAATCGATAGACCGCCTCGGCAGAGAACGAAAAGCCATCACGAGATTTGAGAACAGGCTTGAAGAAAAGAGCTTGGATACAGACTCTGCATTGAGCCAACCGGAATGATTACAAGCAAAAAAAGATAGCCAGCGCCGCCTTACTGCGGCGTTCCGAGAGCAGAAAAACAGTATAGGAACAGACTGGTGAAAGCCGAGGAAAAAGAGGTGGAAAAAATTTCGATCATCCTCCCCGCCAAGAACGAGGCGGCCACAGTGGGGGACACGGTAGCCCGCATTCGCGCGCTGTCCACGAAGGTTGTAGAGGTGCTGGTGGTCGACGACGGTTCGTCCGACGACACTGCTGCAATGGCAGCAGAAGCCGGAGCACGCGTGCTTTCTCACACCTACAGCAAGGGCAATGGCGCGGCAATCAAGACAGGGGCTCGTCACGCAAAGGGTGACGTCCTCGTTTTCATGGACGCCGACGGCCAACACGACCCCGGCGATATTCCAGGGCTGCTGGAGAAGGTTACCGCCGGTGCAGACATGGTAATCGGTGCCCGCGGCAACGGTTCGCAGGCAAGCCTGGGCCGGGGTATGGCAAACCATCTCTATAACGCCCTCGCGACCTACATGACCGGAAACCCCATTCGGGATCTCACTTCCGGGTTTCGCGCTGTACGTGCCGAGAAATTCCGAGAATTCCTGTCCCTGCTGCCCAACGGTTTCTCCTACCCAACGACGATCACAATGGCGTTCTTCCGCGCCGGATACACCGTGGAATACGTACCTATAAAGGCCGCTCGGCGTACCGGCGCAAGTCATATACGCCCCTTACGTGACGGTCTGCGATTTCTGGTGATTATCTTCAAGATTGCCACACTCTATTCGCCCCTGAAAATATTTGTCCCCGGAAGCGCAGGATTATTCATGTTGGGACTGGGCTACTACGGCTTTACATTTATAACGCAGGGCCGTTTCACCAACATGTCTGCACTCTTGTTAACGACCGCAATCCTTATATTTTTGATCGGTCTGGTATCCGAGCAGATAACCCAGCTGATGTACAAGGAATGAATACTGCAGGATTCCTGAAGCCGACGTTTTTGATCGCCAGCATGCAGAAGGCCGGCACCACCGGCGAGCTACCCGAGGGCGCAGTCAACCCCGCACGTATCCCCCGTCTGCTGTGGCTGAACCGCCTGCTGGGGCGCACCAATAGCACACTCCGCCGCAACATCACGCCGAGACGGATACTGGAATACAACCATGTGGTCGGGTACTACCCTCGGTTAGCAGAGACGGATGCCCGATACGCCCGCGACATGCTTCTGGAGGCAGACCCCGACTTGCTTCGATACCATCCCGGTCTCATGGAGAACAGTGCATGACACCAAGGATCGGGACTCGCTTGCTGTGGGGCGGCGCTTATCTCAAAGAGGGCTGGTACGCCACCAGGCGGACGATACGCGGAGGGGGGCCACCGGACCTACTGATCGTGGGCGCGCAAAAGGCGGGCACAACCTCGTTGTTCAACTACCTGTGTGCAACACCAGGCTTTTCCGGCTCACAACGCAAGGAGGTTCGCTTTTTCAGCCACGACGGACGCTATCGCCGCGGAACCGCTTGGTACGAGCGCTTTTTCCACGGCCGTGGCAGAGGGATGCGATTCGAGGCCACTCCTGAGTATCTCTACCGCCCTGACGTACCCGCGCGCATCCACGCCCACTACCCCAATGTGCGAATCGTCATGGTGTTGCGTGAGCCTGTGTCCCGGGCCTATTCCGCCTGGAACATGTATCGCCGATGGGCCGAGCGAGGGTTCATGCCGCTGGCGATGTGGCAGGAGCGGGCCAGCAATCCGCTTTACAGCTTGTTTTTCACGGGCTCGCCACCCTCATTCGAGGAATACGTCGCACACGAGATGCAACTGCTGAAATCGATCGAACCTCCGCCGGAGCCAGGCATTCTCCGCCGTGGGATCTATGCCGATCAGCTATCACGTTACCTGAGGTATTTCGATTTCAATCAGGTGCTGGTGCTGGGCTTTAGCGAGCTGGCCGAATCCCCGAAACAAACCATCGGCCGTGTCGTTGCCTTTGCGAAATCGGACGCCCCGGGGCGCACGAAGGGGACCCGACATTACCCGTTGCCGCACAATACCGGGCATTACCGAGCCCGAGCCCCGGACCCGATAGCCGCTCGACTACGGGATTTCTATGCCCCGCACAACGAGCGGTTGTGGTCACTTCTCGGCCGAAGTGTTCACTGGTGAGACCGTGTGCCGTACTCCGCTTCGACGTGGACACAGAGTTGTGTTTGCGGGAGGGCGTGGAGCCATTATGTCGAACTGCTGAACGGCACGACGCCCGACTGACCTTCTTCGTCAATCCGGGACGAGCTATCGATCGCCGCCTGCTCGCCCACGAAACGCTGTTTGCCACCTCGAAAAAGGCTGGGGTTGAGCGCGCCCCCGCCTTTGGTGCGCTGAGCAAGCTCGGCCGCGCGGAGACGATACGGTTATTGATGACCAACCCCCGCATCTTGCCCCACCAAACCGCCATGGTGCGACGCATCTTGGATGGGGGGCACGAAGTCGGCCTGCACGGAGGCCACAACCACGCCACGTGGCAACGAAAGGCAGGCGAATGGAGTCGGGAGCAGCTGACCAGGGAGGTATGCTGGGGCAAGACTCATCTTGAAGCAGCTGCGGGCGGTCCGGTTCGTTCCTTTGCCTCGCCGGGTTGGAACTCTCCCGATTTATTGCCCGACGTATTGATCGAGCAGGAATTCGAAGCGATTGCTGACTTTCGTCACCCCAATGCTGGGCCCAAGCGGTTACGGACATCGACAGGATTAATCACTTCCGTACCCAACACCTTGGCGGGTGAACCCGGCGGTGTCGGCTATTTGGAAACACGGCGAGCCGCAGGACTATCAGACGAGGCGATCCTGGCGGAACTGGATGTAGAGCTAGCTCACCATCGCCCATACATATGCCTATACGACCACCCATTCTATGCGGGGCGACATGCAATCGGTCTGTTCGAACGCGTGATGGAGCACGTACTGGCCCACGGATACGACGTGATAACGTGTTCTGAAGCAGCATGGCGGACTTTACTAATCCGATCATAGGTAGTCCGTTCTGAACAACCTGCTATGCCACGCCCTGCAGTGCGGGTTCGCGAGCCCAGTCGCAGATGGTGACATCAACGACGGCCAGTAGTGCGGTGAGCATACGGCGCAATAGAGCCGCCATGGCCCGGAGGAGCAGCCGGATGTTGTGTCCGGCGGCGACCAGCACCGCATTGAGCGCATCGCCGATGGCGCCTTTCAGGCGGCAACGATCCATGCGGCCATCGGTTTTCATGTGCCCGATCACCGCCTCGATGGCACTACGGCGTTTGAGCTCTCGCTTCAAGGTCCGGGTGTTGACCCCGCGGCGCTGACCCGAGCGGAAGATGCTCACCCCGGGGATCTCGACGCCCTTGTAGCCGCGGTCCACGTAGCAGCGTTTCGTCGCGACACCGCTCAAGATCTCGGCCTGCTCCAGCGTCTCGGCGAGTGTGTGACCGTCGTA